>JAJYKO010000232.1 GCA_021788565.1 Chloroflexota bacterium | reverse complement strand
ATCTCGAGCGCGCTGTCCGCCGTGGGAAGCTGCCGGCCAGAGCCGGATGCCACGGGCGCGGACGCGAAGAACCGCCCGAGCAGTGTCACTCCGCCCGCGATCACGATGGCCCAGAAGACCAGCATGAGAATCGGCCACCACCAGAATCCGTATTCGAACATCATTCCAGGACCTCCGAAGCCTCTGCCAAAGGCAAATCGACCATACCCAAACATTGCACCCATCGACGGCGTTGCTAACAGCAATACTGCGAGCACGACCACCACTACCGCAAGCACAACCTCTCTAATCCGCATCTGAATCGCCTTCAATCCAGTTCTCGCCGGATCCCTCTTATGAAGCAGACGCACGTTGGCGCCGGCGTGAAGCCGAAGGAGCTCGGCGAGTATTTGTTCTCGGCCTCCGCAGTAGTAGGCTATCACACGCGTGTCAACGCGCGGTCAAAGAGATGTAAAATGAGTGTGAAGCCGGAAACGAAGTTGGTTCATGGGCGCATCCAGGTGCTGAGGCTCCGTTCGCGCCGGGCTTCGGAGAAGGATAGTGACGAAAGTGCTGGTTGTGGACGACGAGGTGCACCTCGTCGATCTGGTAAAGGAGTACCTCAAGCGTGAGGGTTTCGAGGTTCTATGGGCGTACGACGGAACGTCGGCGTTGGAGTTGGTCAGGACCGGCCAGCCGGACGTCGTGGTGCTGGACGTAATGCTGCCTGGACTGGACGGCATCGAGGTTTGCCGGAGGCTCCGCCAGTTCTCCGACGCCTACGTGGTGATGCTAACCGCGAAGACGGAGGAGATTGACAGGATCATCGGCCTCTCAGTCGGAGCGGACGACTACGTCACCAAGCCTTTCTCGCCGCGGGAACTCGTTGCCCGCGTGAAGGCCATGCTGAGGCGGCCCAGAAGCAGTGGGGAACCCGAACCGCAGATGTCCTCGGTCCTCCACTTCGGAGACCTCGCCATCGATTCGGGCCGCCACGAGGTAACCATTCGAGGTGATGTGCTTCCCCTCACGGTGCGGGAATTCGCGCTGCTCTTTTCTCTGGCGTCCCACCCCGGCCTGGTCTTCACGCGGGCTCAGCTCCTGGAGCAGGTCTGGGGCGATGAGTACTACGACGACCACGTGGTAGACGTGCACATCGCCAATCTCCGAAAGAAGCTCGAGGATGGCTCCTCCGGTCCACGCTATATCGAGACCGTTCGCGGCGTAGGCTATCGCTTCACGGGACGGCCCGAATGAGGCGTATCGTCCTAAATCGTTTCCGCTCGGACCTACGGTTGAAGCTGCTGGCCGCACACGTGCTGGTCCTCGCGGTCAGTACGGCTACCTTCTACCTGGCGATCGCCTTGATCGCTCCTACGCTGTTCGATCACTTGATGGTGCAGGTGGCTGTCCCTCGTCTCCGGGCACTTGGGCACGTGATGACGCCGGCCGCCGAGTCGACGATGAACCAGCTAGCCGCGGCCGTCTTCCGGGAGTCGATCGTCGTCGCTCTGAGCTGGGCCGGCGCGGCTGCCGGTGTGGCCGCGGTGGCCGTTAGCCTGTTCGTATCCGGAAGGATCGCGACCCCCGTTCACCACATGACCGAGGCGGCGAGGCGGATCGCGGCCGGCCGGTATGGGGAGCGGGTGCCTGTGGGGGAGCCGGACGATCTGGGGGAGCTGGCCGTGAACTTCAACGAGATGGCGAGCGCGCTCGAGGCGGACGAGCGACGCCGGTTGGAACTGATCGGCAACGTGGCGCATGAACTGCGAACCCCAGTTGCTACCTTGCAGGGCTATCTGGAAGGGATCGTAGATGGGGTGGTGGAGCCTTCGGATGAGACTTGGGCGCTTCTCCTTTCGGAGGCGGGCCGCCTGAAACGGCTCATCGAGGACCTTCAGGAGCTATCCAGGGCGGAGGCCAGGCAGATTGCCCTCTCCCTGCACCAAGTCGAGCCGCGCTTGCTGGTGCAGTCTGCGGTCTGGGTGTTGAGATCGCGGTTCGAGGAGAAGGGGATTGTGCTTAAAGTGAGCGTGAGCGACGAACTCCCGCTTGTGCTGGCCGACGACGAGCGCACCGTCCAGGTGCTTACCAACCTGCTGGGCAACGCGCTCCGGTACTCCACGCCCCCCGGCGAGGTCGAGGTTTCAGCGCATCCCCTGGAGAGGGCCGTGCTCTTCCAGGTCCGCGACACGGGCGTCGGCATCGCCGCGGAACACCTGCCGCACCTCTTCGAGCGGTTCTACAGGGTGGATAAGGCACGCACGCGGGCCGCTGGCGGCTCGGGCATCGGGTTGACCATCGCTCGCTCCCTCGTGGAGGCGATGGGGGGCCGTATCTGGGCCGAGAGCCCCGGGCCTGGTCAGGGTGCCACCTTCTCCTTCACCCTCCCCGTATCGGCATAGCGCGCCACCCAAGCGGCAGCCCCGCGTCAGGTGTTGGTCTTCCCCACGCGTCTTGACCGAATCTTGACCATATCGGGCATCTCGCCTTGATAAAAGTTCGCCATACTTACCATTAACCAAGGGACGGCGATGGACCGTTCCGGAAATCTGGTGAAAGGAAGTAGTGCAATGTCGCGCATCGCTGAGTGGCGAAACACGGTAGACGACCCGCCCGTCGCAAAGGCAATTTTTAATGATGTTAGGCTTTCCTGGCTCTGGCTTATCGTGAGGCTGTACGTCGGCTACAGCTGGATCTCCGCTGGGATCGAGAAGGCGCAGACCCCTGCCTGGGCAGTCACGGGCACCGCCCTCAAGGGCTTCTGGGCTGGCGCCGTTGCCGTCCCCGCGAATGGCAAGGCTCCGATCACCTACGACTGGTACAGAAGTTTCTTGACCATGATGCTGAACAGCGGCTCGTACGTCTGGTTCTCCAAGCTGATCATCTTCGGTGAATTGGCCATCGGCCTCGGTATGATCGTCGGCGCTTTCGTCGGAGTGGCCGCCTTCTTCGGCGCATTCATGAACTGGAACTTCGGTATGGCCGGCAGCGCCAGCATCAACCCGATGCTGTTTGGTCTGTCTATCTTCCTCATCCTTGCTTGGAAGACCGCCGGCTACATCGGGCTCGATAACGTCATCCTCCCTACGCTTGGCACCCCGTGGAGGCCAGGCATCGCCTTCAAGGGCGCTACCTCCAGCCCGGCCGTGGCCGGCGGCAGTGGCGAGAAGACGCCCATGGGACAGGAGTAGCTAGGGCACTTCCTCAAGCGTCCGGCTACGCTCTCGACACGGATAAGGGGCGGGACCCGCAGCGGAGAGGGTCCCGCCCCTTATCCATTTTTCGGTTATGTGTGGAGGGGCAGCGTCCGCCACGACAGCGCAGTTTGCCTGCGACTCGGCAGCGTTGTATAGTCTGCGTCGAGGTATAGCGGCAATGCCGTGTCCCAGTGATTGGCGGATGGCCTCCGGAGGCGGGAGACATGGTGTTGTATGGGTGGAGCGGGATGCCCTGGTTCGCCGGCCTCGCTCTGGGTATCGGTATCGCATTGTGGGCCTCGGCGGTCTTCATCCTGGTCAGAGTCGCGGCGAACATCTTCTCCAGAAGATCACGAGACGACGCCGAGACTCCGCTGGAGGTGCTGGAGAGGCGATACGCTAGGGGAGAGATTAGCACCGTCGAGTTCAAGCAAGCTAGGCGCGATTTGATTTGACCCCTTCGGCAACTGGATACGAGCCCCTCGGGACCCAAATCCCCGAGGGGCTCGCGCTGTGCATAGTGCACATTCACAGCAACTCTGAACCTCAGTGATTCCGTACGACGCTGAGTTCTTCAGAGCTTGTCTTGTGCTATACGCACATATGACTTCTCTGGATGCTGTTCCTATCGCACGTTCCCCCGATATATCGCCTTCTGTTTTCATTTGCATTGAGTTCAGAACCGATCCAACAGGGCCAGGGGCCCGACCGGAGGACGGTGATGAGCTAGACGCTGAAAGGAGACTAGTGCAAATGGCACAGAAGGCGGAAGTAAAGTTGCGCCCGACCCTCGGGCTGACAGGAGTGACGGTGAACGCCATGGCGCTGATCGCACCGGGTGCGTTCCTCTGGATTACGTTCCAGCTGCAGGCAGCCCAGACTACTCCTGGCGGGGGCACCACGGCTCTGGACATGTGGCCAGGTATCGTCTTCGCCCTAGTCCTGGCCTTTCTCACTGCCATCTCCTACTCCGAGCTGGCGAGGGTCTACCCGGAGGCCGGCACCGGGAGTTGCTATTACTTCGCGGAAAAGGCGTTCATGGATCGGACCGAGCCGGCCCACAGGCAGTGGGCACGGCTGGCCAAGCTCGTGACGGGGTGGGCCGCCCACCTGTTCTACTGGGTTTATCCGGGCGTGATGGTTTCGTTCATGTCTATCCTGGTCGCCTACATCCTGGGGCAGTTCGGTCTGGACGTGGGGGTTATCCCGCAGATGGGGATTGCCGTAGTCTTCTCTATTGTCGTGGGTTTCATCGCCCTCAGGGGTGTCACCGGATCTACCACGACGTCGCTAGTGATCAACGCGATCCAGCTCGCGGCCCTCGTGGGTTTCTCGGCCCTGGCGGTGTCCTATCGGCTGATTAACCCGGACAAGGCCACCTTCGTGCACCCGAGTGCGGGCTCGGTCATTCTGCCCCACAACCTGATAAACGTCCTGTTTCAGTCCACGATAGCCATTCTGATCCTGGTCGGGTTCGAATCGGCAACAGCCTTCGGGGCAGAAGCCAAGAACGCCAAACGAGATGTTCCCCGCGCGGTGATCCTGGCACTGGTCATACAGGGGCTGTTCGCATACCTTGTCGAGTACTTCGCGGGCAACTTCGCCCTGTCGGACAAGCTGACCTTCACCGCCAGCGATGGAAAGGTGCTGACTGGCCTGGACGCCGCCGCGGCATCGGGAGCACCCATAGGCGACCTGATTCGCCAGATAGGCGACTCCATGCTCGGCGCGATGGGCTTCGGGCTGATGATCGTAATTGCGATCACCGTCGCACTGGCCATCCTCGGCACCACCCTCTCAGCGATGAACACGGGCGTTCGCATCACCTACGCCATGGCCCAGGACTCCGAAATGCCTGAGCTACTAGGGCTGCTTCACGGCCGCTATCTCACGCCACACCTCGCGGTAGTGGTCATGATGGTGGTCTCGGCGATCATCGGGATTATCGGAACCATCTCGGTCGTCACGCTGACGGGTCTGACCCTAGCGTCCAACTTCGGCACTTTCGTGCTATACGCCCTGACCTGCCTTTGGACGCTCGTCGCTTTCGCCAGACGGGCCGACTTCAACGTCGTCAAGCACGGTCTGGTGCCGGTCCTCGGCTTGGCCGCGAACTTGCTCATGCTCGTCACCATCTTCGCCATGGGCTTCGTCGGAGGCGGGGACTCCCAGACGGAATCGTTCATCGCGATCGGGATCGCGCTGCTCTGGGGCGTGGCGAGCGTCGCGTATGTGGTGGCGGGCAACCGACGCACGGGGCGCACCATCCTGTTGCGGCGCGACCTCGTGTCGGTCAACGTGACTAATCGCGTGGAGTGACACTGGTCCAAGGAGAAACCCGCGGGGTCTATGGCTGGCAGTCTCATGCTGATGTGCCTCGATACCCGGAGACCCCGCGGGTTTGGTCGCCGCTTTGCTTTCGCATAACCTCGGGGAGCGCATGCGTGACCTGATGCAGCGTCGCATCTGGCCCCGCGTGCCTCTCAACGTCTCGACGGGATTGTCCTTTGAGCCGAGTCGGCCCAATGCTCGAAGTCGCATACGCAGGACTCACCGATGCCGGCCCTCACAGGCCCAGCAACGAAGACCGCATTGGCCTGTTCCTGCCTGAGGACCCGGCTCTGATGGATCGTAAGGGTGTGTTGTGCGTAATCGCCGATGGGGTCGGCGGCCATGAGGGAGGGGAGGTAGCGAGCGCAACCGCGGTGGAAACCATCATCAAGGAGTATTACTCGCCGTCCAGCCAGAGCCGGCTGGAGGCCGCGCTTCGCCAGTCCGTTCAGGTCGCGAACCTCCGTGTCTACGATTTCGGGCAGGGGCAGCTGGAATTGCGGCAGATGGAGACGACCGCGACGGTGCTGGTGCTCGCGGGCGACCGTGGATACGTGGCACACATCGGAGACAGCCGTGTCTATCATTTTCGGGATGGGCGGCTGGCGCAGGTCACCTCGGATCACTCGGAGGTCGCGGAGTTGGTGCGAATGCGGCTGCTGAGCCCCGAGGCTGCGCGGAACCACCCCGGGCGCAACGTGCTCACCCGGACACTCGGAGGCAGACTGATAGTGAGGCCGGACTTCCTTCAACTGCCGGTACGGGCTGGCGATCAGTTCCTGCTGTGTACCGATGGGCTGTGGTCGGAAGTGAACGACGATGAGATCGCCGAAGCTCTGACGGGCGGCGAGCCGGCTGCCTCCTGTCGGGCGCTCATCGACATGGCCCTGGATCGGGATTGCGTTGACAACGTGAGCGTGCAGGTGATAAAAGTCAAGTCAGTGGCTCCGCCCTCTCCCTCAGCGCGGTCGCGCGACGGCTGGCTGTCGGGCGTCATCGACCGCATCCGCGGGACTTAGGGAGAAGCCTGAAAGGTGTGAACTCCGCCTTGAGGTTCGAACCTGGAGAGGTCCTGGACGGCCAATACGAGGTGCTCTCTACCCTCGGGCAGGGGGGCATGAGCGAAACCTACCGGGCCCGCGACGTCAACTCGGGTCAGGTCCTCGTGCTGAAAATTCCGTTTGCCAGCCTGATAGGAGACCCCGCCACCTTCAGCCGGTACCAGCGGGAGATGGAGATCGGCAAGAGACTCGACCACCCCAACATCCAGAAGCTGATGGCGGAGGGGCGGCTTGGTGGGGGAGTTGCGCCATACATGGTGCTCGAGTACGTGGACGGCGAGCTTCTGCGCAGCTACATCGCGGCGCGTGCGCCGCTTTCGGCAGACGAGGCATTGCACATAACCAGGCAAATCGTGGACGCCCTCCGCTACTGCCACGAACGCGGCATCGTGCACCGCGACCTCAAGCCGGAGAACATGCTGATCACTCGGGACGGACAGATAAAGCTGATGGACTTCGGGATCGCGCTTCTGCAGGGCGCGCGGCGAGTCACCTTCCGGCGGCTGTCAAACAGCGTGGGCACCCCCGACTACATGGCTCCGGAGCAGGTGCGCGGCGAGCGTGGGGACGCTCGCACTGATGTATACGCCGTCGGCGTGATGCTGTACGAGATGCTCGCGGGCGAAGTGCCGTACCGTGGAGACAACGCGCTGGCGGTCATGAGCCAGCGCGTCACCTCCGACGCCCCGCTGCTCCGCCTCGCTAGGCCGGACGTGCCACCCCAACTCGAGGCCGTGGTGTTTCGAGCCCTGCGGCGGGATCCCAGCGAGCGGTATCAGTCCATGGCGGATCTGCAGCACGATCTCGACAATCTCGATTCCGTGGCGATTCCCGACTATGGTCTCGCGCAGCTGGCCCGACCGAGGTCCGGAGCCATGCTTTCGCCGCTGGTCAGCGCGGGCATTGTTCTCGCCGTGTTTCTCGTCTTGATAATTCTGGGGATCGTCGCCGAGCTCGTTCATCGCGGACAGCTGGCACACTAGGTCATAGTCGGCACAGTTCAGAGACAACGTGAGAGGACAAGCCGTTGATGGATGAGAAGCAGGAAGAGCTGATCGAGCGTGTGCGTGGCGACGCGGTGGAATTCATCTACCTCCAGTTTACCGACGTGCCCGGTACGATGAAAAGCGTCGCGATTCCGGCGAGCGCCCTTCGCGAGAGCCTGGAGGACGGCGTGTG
>JAJYKO010000231.1:7395-7752 GCA_021788565.1 Chloroflexota bacterium | reverse complement strand
CCATCGCAAGCCATCAACAAGGAGTAGTGCGCCATGTTCGCTACCATAGCTCGCATCGCTGCTACCGCGGTGCTAATTGCGGCCATATTGCTCAGCGTGCAGGCATGCTCGCTTCTCGCCGGCCCCGGCGGCCAGCCCGCGGCCCAGGGCAGCGCCCCGATCACGACCGCCCCGGTGGCCACACCAGCAGCCGCCACATCCCCCTCATCCGCTTCGGCCGCCGCTGCGTCGCCCGCGACTGCCCCCGGCGTCCCCCTGACGCAGACGACGCAGGGCTTCGCCACGGCGATCCGACAGGTCGCGGACGCCGTGAGGCCCGCGGTGGTCCAGATAACCAGCAGCCAACAGGCCCTGGAC
>JAJYKO010000231.1:0-7385 GCA_021788565.1 Chloroflexota bacterium | reverse complement strand
CGTCGGCTCGGGGGTTATCTACGATGACCAGGGCCACATCCTCACCAACAACCACGTGGTCGAGGGGGCTGACAAGCTAACTGTGTCCCTGCCGGACGGTCGCTCGTTCGACGGCAAGGTAGTGGGCACCGATCCAGACACCGACCTGGCGGTGGTGCAGATCCAGGGGACGAACCTTCCGGTGGCCCAGCTCGGGGACTCCAGCCAGCTCCAGGTAGGGGACTGGGTGGTGGCCATCGGTAACGCCCTCGCGCTGCCTGGTGGTCCAACGGTGACTGCTGGCGTCGTCAGCGCCCTGAACAGGACGGTTCAGGAGCCGCCTAGCCAGACTACCGGGCAGGCCGGTCCATTCCTCTACGACGTGATCCAGACCGATGCCTCCATCAACCCCGGCAACAGTGGAGGGGCCCTGGTGAACCTCCAGGGTCAGGTGGTGGGGATCAATTCCTTGATCGCGGGGACAGCTGAGCCTGGGGTGCAGGCCCAGGGAATAGGCTTCGCGATAGGCATGAATACCGTGAAGCCGATAGCCCAGCAGCTGGTGACCACCGGGAAAGCGTCCCATCCCTTCATCGGGATCAGCTACTCTGCGCTGACTCCATCGATAGCCCGCCGTCTGGGCGTGCCGAGCGGCCCAGGGATAGTGGTGGCCCAGGTGCTTCCCGGTTCGCCCGCGGCAACCGCTGGGCTGAAGGCTGGCGACGTCATCCAAAGCATCGACGGACAGAAGATCACCGACGAGTCTACCCTCGGGCAGGTACTCTTTACCCACAAGGTGGGGGACATGGTTACCCTCGAAGTCCAGCGCGGAAGCCAGACCCTGCGGGTCCAGGTGACGCTGGGGGAAAAGCCCACCCAATAGGGTCATGGGAATGCGGGACCTTCCCAACTTAGGTTGACACCGTCCGAACAATCGCCCGGTAGCAAGCCTTCTCCAGAGACGGGAATACCTCTGCGACCGACCGCTGGCTTACGTTACTTCGCTCCCAGTCCTCAATCAGTAGCCGCAGGCTTTAGCCTGCGCGTAGCCTCTTCGTGCGAGGACGCGCAGGCTAAAGCCTGCGGCTACAACTGTATACTACTTCGCTCCCAGCAGGTCTACCGCTTTCAGCAGCTGGGCATCGCCGCTTGAACGAAGCTGGTCCGGCGTCATCCCCTTCATGGTGTCGGGTGTAACGGGAGCTTTGCCGGAAGCCAGTGAGACTGTGACATCCGGGGTGATGCCGTGCTTCCAGATCTGCCGCCCGTTGGGGGTCAGCCACTCGCTAGTCCCCAGCAACAGCATGGACCCGTCCGAGAGGGTGTACCCTGAAAGGACGGTGCCGGTTCCGAAGGTGGTCTCACCGACCAGTTGACCGCGGTGGTAGTCCTGGATGGCACCCGCGAAGATCTCCGAGGCGCTCGCGGTCCCCAGGTTTATCAGCATGACCATGGGGATGTCGGTGGCCTGGCCACCCGGTTGCACGGCTACGGGTTTCCGATTGCCCTTGGCATCCTGATCCAGCAGAACGTTCCCCGAAGACAGGAACTGGCTGGTCACTGAGACTGCCTGGTCCAGCAGCCCTCCAGGATTGTTCCGCACATCCACCACCAGCCCTGTTGCGCCCGCCGCCCGACTGTCCTTGATCGCCTGTACCAACTCCTGGTTGGTGGTGGCAGCGAACTCGTTCATGCGGATGTCGGCGAGCTTCGTGCCCGGGATCATGGCCCAGCTTACAGGATGGACCTGAATCTTGGCCCTCTGGATCGTGATGTCCGTCATCGAGCCCTGGCCGGCATGGATAACCGTGAGCTTCACGTCCGTCCCTTCGGGACCGCGAACCATGCTGACCACCTTGTCCAGCGACGCTCCCGCCACCGACTGGCCATCGACCTGCACAATAATGTCGCCCGCCCGAATTCCGGCCTTCTCGGCCGGCGAGCCATCTAGCGGGGCGACGATAACCGGGTAGCCGTCCTTGAGCCCCAGCTGCGCTCCGATCCCCTCGAACTGTCCGGAAATATCGCTGGTCTGAATACTCGCTTCCTGGGGAGTGAGGAACCGCGTATGGCCAGTGTCGCCCAGGGCGTTCAACATACCATCGATGGCGCCATATGTGAGGTTACGAGGATTCAGGGCTGAACGATCTACGAAGTGCTCATTTACGAGCGTCCATGCCTGCCAGAAAACGCCGAACTGGTTCGTCAGTTGGGGCGGCTCAGTCGACACCGCGCCCGGGATCACCCCACTGCGGTCCGCCGTCACGCCCGCCGTGAATGCGCCGCCTGACACGACCAGAAGTACGAGGATAGCCAGCAACCACTGGCGCCATCTGCCCATGAGGACCTCCTACAAGGAGTATGCACTGTGGAGTATAACCGATCGATGCCTTCGCGCTCTTGCGAGTGATTTGCGAGTACGCGGGGGCATCGTATAGCTTAGGCCTGCGTCCGGCAACCGCACAGAGATAACACCGCCGCAGGTTACAGCATCGTAATATATGGTAGCTTTGTTGCGCCCTTCCCCGCAATGGGTCCGTCAATCGTAAACTAGCCGCTGGTGCTGGAGGATTTTGCGGGATCAACATCGAAGTTTTCGCTGTTGACCCCAGTTATCTATCGCATATAATATCTCTCAGCGGTACCGTTCCTTCCGACTTCTGTGCGTCTCGCACTCGAGATGGCGCGAAACTCCTGTTTAGACCCTCGTTTTCGCGAGCGCCAAGATGAAAGCTCACCCAGCTACCGAAGCGTGGTGGCTATAGTAGCAAACACAAGAGTGAAGCCAGGCAGATGTTAAGTACATAGCTCTGATGTGAGCCTTCCTCGCTGAGCGGTCAGGCAACCGGCACGACGGAGGTGCTCTCTTGCACGGCGCAAACCCGACCAATCATGGCGAGACACTCCATAATGAAGCTGGCGGCGAAGAAGCCGAGGAACCCCTCGGCTTCGCTCGCTTTTTTCCGCGCACCATCCCCGGCATGCTGCGTCTCCTCCTGGCGATCGTGCTCCTTCCTATGCTGCTCGCGGAAGTGGCCATCCACTACCTGGATTTTGGATCGGAGCAGGCGAGGGCGCTCCAGGCGAACCTCGAGGTAGCCTGGGGCACCGCCTCCACCTTTGACGCCTACATCAATGACGTCCTCCACCAGGAGCAAACCCTGGGAGTAGAACTTTCGGCCCCCGCGTCTCTCACTCCACAAGAAGCCAGAGACCTCCTGAGAACGACGCGCTCCGAATATCAGTCTCTCACGTACGCGAGCTGGCTCGATCCACAATGTCAGATCGTGTTCAGTAGCGAACCGACCCCGCCGGATCCGATTGACGAGCGTCAGGCCTGCGCCCAGGCGGTCGCGGCGAGCAACGGCTGGGCCGTGAGCGACCTCTTCCAGAGCCAGTCAAACGGCCAGCCGGCTTTCACCATCTCGCGCAAAACCATTGATAGCGCCGGTCTTCGGGGAGTGGTCGTGGCCGGGATAGATCCCGAATGGCTAGGCCGACAACTCGCGATCGAACGGAGCGGTGCGTCCGCCGTCGACGTTATCGACAGCGAGGGAATGGACGTTTACAGGTATCCCGCGGTCAATCTGACCTGGGCGCAACGGGATTTTAAATCGCTCTCGAACAGCGGCTTCAAGATCCCCTCCGGTCAGGAGGCAACCGGCACTTTCGCCTCGCCCATCGACGGTCAAGCGCGAGTAGCCGGCATCGCCCCGATCTCCGGTATCGGCTGGGCGGCCATTGCCAGCCAACCAGCCAGTGAGGCGACCGCCCTGGCCATCCGAGACCTGATCAGCGACATCTCGCTGCTCTTGCTGGTCGGCACCATATCCATCCTCATGGCCTCTACCATCGCCAGGGGAATGGCCGTGCCGTTGCGCCGCCTGAGAAAGCATGCCGCTGCCATCGGACAGGGAAGATTCGAGAACGGGGTGAAGATGTCGAGGCCGAGGGAACTGGTGGAGCTTGCCGAGGCATTCAACCTGATGTCCAGAGAGCTGCGGGCTCGCCAGGAAGGCCTGACGGCCGCCAATCAAGAGCTGTCCATCCGCAGTCTCGAGAGCCGCCACCTGATGGAAGAGGCCCAGCGGGCGGAGGAACGCTTCCGCACGATGATAGAGACGATGAATGACGGCGTGCACGTCCAGGACACGGACCTCCGGTACGTCATGGCGAACACGGAACACCTCCGCAGACTGGACAGGTCCCACGAGGAAGTGATCGGCAAGACTAACTGGGAGTTGCTCGACCCGACTTACGCTACACGCATGACCGCCGAGGACCAGTACGTCCTCTCAACTGGGCAGCCGATAGAAGTCGAGACGAAGTTCCCGAATCCGAACCTGAACATGTTCTGCCTGGTGCGCAAGGTCCCCCTGCGCGACAGGAACGGGGAGGTAGTGGGGCTCCTAACGGTCTCCAGGGACATCACGGCGCGAAAGCAGGCCGAGGAGGAAGTCGAGCGGAGGGCTTCCGAGCTGGACCTCACCATCTCCTCCATCGCGGACGGGGTCATGATCCTGGCACCGGACGGCTCGATCTGGCGTATAAACCTGGCAGCCGAGAGGGTCCTGGGCTACACGCCGGAGCAGAGAGAGCTCCCGCTACCCCAGCGGCTGTCTTTACTCCACGCGGAAACCGCGGAGGGCAGGCCGATACCTCCCGAGGCGATGCCGGCGACGCGGGCGTTACGCGGAGAGACGGTGCTGGGGCAGATGATGGCCCTGCGCTCCTCATCCGGTATGACTTACTGGGTGTCTACCAGCGCCGCGCCTATCCGCGCGCATGACGACAGGCTCGTTGGGGTGGTGTTGGTCATCACGGATTTCACCGCTCAGCACGAGCTGCAGGAGCAGCAGGAAGAGTTGGTCCAGACCGTCTCTCACGATCTTCGCGCGCCGCTCACCGTCATTCAGGGGCACGCTCAGATGATGTTGCGAGGCCCCGAAACCGAGGGATGGAATACTCGGGCTCGTCGCAGCGCGGAGGCTATCATTCTGGCCGGCAGGCAGATGAACTCCATGATCCAGGATCTGGTCGACTCGACGCGTATGGAGAGTGGACAGCTGAGGCTGGATGAGACCACGGTGAATATGGAGGATTTCCTCATCCAGATGATAGAGCGGCTCCGCGGCATTCTCGACGTGGATCGGATCGAGTTGAATGCCGAGGAGCCGCTCCCAGCAGTCTATGCCGATCCGGACCGCCTCGAGAGGATTCTGATGAACCTCCTCACCAACGCCATCAAGTACTCCGAACCCGGCACTAAGATCACCGTCACGGCCAGTGCACGGCTGGGTGAGGTCCTGGTCTCGGTGTCGGATCTGGGGGAGGGCATTCCTCCCGAAGCCCTGGGCGGGCTTTTCGAGAAGTACGGCCGGCCCGCCAGGCAGCACAGGCGCTCCGACAGCCTCGGGCTGGGGCTCTATATAACGAGAGGCCTGGTAGAAGCCCACGGCGGACGCATCTGGGTAGAGAGCGAGGTGGGCAAGGGAAGCACCTTCTCCTTCAACATCCCCGTCGTCGGCGATAGAGGGACGGGGTGAGCAGGAGAAGCGTGACTTGGAGTGCGGCACGTAAGCGCCGCTTTGACACAGGCGCGTGAGCGCCGTGATGGGTGGCCGCACCTACGGCGCTCACGCGCTTACCAGAAAGCGGTGCTGACGCACACGCACTCCAAATCGCCGCATCACTTCGTACGGATGGGATGCCCCCCGAACTCCTTCCGCAACACCGCCAGAACCTTGTCCCCGAAGCTCTCCGCTTGTCGCGAGCGGAACCGATCGAAGAGAGCCTCGGCTATCACCGGAGCGGGTACCGCCTCCTCGATGGCTGCCTCCACCGTCCACCGCCCCTCGCCGGTGTCCTCGACGTACCCTGCCACCTGCTCCAACTTCGGGTCCTTGGAGAAAGCATCTTCCGCCAACTCCAGCAGCCAGGAGCGAATAACGCTGCCGTGATTCCAGAGCGAGGCGAGAGTATGCATGTCGTACTGGAACTGTGAGCCCTGCAGTATGGCGAAACCCTCCGCGTACGCCTGCATCATTCCATACTCGACGCCGTTGTGGACCATCTTGGAAAAGTGGCCGGCGCCGTTAGGTCCCACGTGGGCGTATCCTCCCTCAGGGGCAAGGGTACGAAGGGCGGGCTCGATCCGAAGGAAGGACTTCAAGCTCCCGCCGATCATCATGCAGTAGCCAACTTCCAGCCCCCAGATGCCGCCGCTGGTGCCGACGTCCATCATCTCGTAGCCACGTGCAGCCATCTCGTCAGCCCGGCGGATGGAGTCCTTGTAGAAGGAGTTCCCCCCGTCGATGAACAGGTCACCGCGCGTGCAGAGCCCCGCCAGGCTTCGCAGCGTCTCATCAACCGCTGGCCCCGCTGGAACCATTATCCAGATAGCCCGCGGCGGCTGAAGGGCAGCTACGAGCGCATCCAGCGAATCCGCTCCAGTCGCCCCGGCCTCGACGGCCTCCTTGACGGCAGCGGGGTTTGGATCGAACGCCACGACCCGATGTTCGCCGCGCTCTAGCAGCCGCTTGACCATGTTGCCACCCATCCGGCCGAGCCCAACAAAAGCTATCTCCATCTTGGTACCTCCATTCAGATTTCCTCTGTGACTCCCTGGTAATTGTGCCAGCAATTCGAGGACCAGGGCCCTGACGGCGAGACCCCGAGGTCAAAGTCCAGATTCATCCTCCGGCCAGCGTGTCAACTCAAATGAAAATGTTACCGGGAGCCCTGTTTTCTGAGTGGTTCCCTCAAATGATAATGTTACTGGGCTGGCCGCCTCCTCTCTCCCCGTTGTTCAGACTGGGGGGCAGCGAGTGCCCCCTTCGTAGCAGTAGTAGTGGCTGTGGATAAGTGGGCAGGTCGGAGCGGCGCGTAGAGCTGTCCACTTATCCACAGCCCCGGTCCACGGGGCTCAGCAGGCCACCGCTTCCAGCCGCTTCATCAGCCCCAGGATTGCTTTCGGCTCCTCCCACAGCGTCTCGATGATCTGATGGATCTCCCCTCTTAGCTTCCTGGGATTGGTCCTGGCGTAGAGCCCAGTCAGCCTCGCCTGCTGCCCATCCGAGAGCACACCGGTTGCCAGCACTCGCTCGTAAGGGGTCCTGGCATCGTCCCACTTGCGCCGGATCCGGTTCTCTCCCACCACCTCCTTGCTCTCCAGGTGCATCACCGGCTGGAACAGGTTGTAGTACAGCCACATCCGGTCGTACAGGGCGTTCACCGCCATCGACTGAGCCGCCGTATCCAGCCTCTCGTGCCCCAGGTAGGCCCTGACCAGGCTGTAGTTCTTCTGCTCCACGTTCCGGTTGTCGTTCTTGTGGTAGGGCCGGCTCCGAGAGAGGGCGAGCCCCTTCACCTTGTCCCCAAAGAAGCCCAGGAGGTGTTCGTTTATG
>JAJYKO010000230.1:7455-7774 GCA_021788565.1 Chloroflexota bacterium | reverse complement strand
GAGACCAAGCAGACCGGCCAGCAACCCGCCCTGCAACTAGAACAGATGGTCCGCCTCGGTAAGGCCCGATTATGAGGCAACGAATGCCCTTAGGTAAGATTCAATTATGAGGCAACACGGCAGCATCGCCATGCAGTTTAGCGAGGAACAATGGGCAAAGTTGCTGCGGATGCACTACCTTATACCGCGTTGCGAGATGCGGTCCTTATCGCCCTTCGAAACGCCATTGTCGAGGGCAAGCTCAAGCCTGGCGAACGCCTCTTAGAGACGGAGATCGCTCGCGAGTTTGGTACCAGCAGGGCGCCTCTTCGCGAGGCGA
>JAJYKO010000230.1:0-7445 GCA_021788565.1 Chloroflexota bacterium | reverse complement strand
CGCATCGTGGCACGTTCGTCACCAAGCTCTCGGAGCAGGATGCCCGCGAGATCTACTGCCTCCGCGCCGCTCTTGAAGGAGTGGCGGCGGTCCTTGTAGCTAATGCCGGCCAGACGTCTGTCTTCGCTCGATTGGGTCAGCAGGTGGCCGAGATGAGGTCGGCCGTAGCCGCGGGAAAGACCGAGCGAATGATTCAGGCTGACTTTCAGTTTCACGAGGCGCTGTGCGAGGCAGCCGGGAACGCCCGGCTGCAGGCCACCTGGCTGAGCATGCGAACCCAGATTCGGGCATTCGTTTCCGCAACTAGCCAGCGATACCTCAAGCCCGCGGAGGTCGTGCGGCGCCACCGCGCGGTGCTGGATGCCATTCGGGCCGGGGACGCCCCGCGTGCCCAATGGCTGCTCACCAGCGACATTCTCGAAGTCGGGGAGCACGTGGCAGCGTGCGTGGCTTCGGCCGAGTGACGCGAAGGGATCCTCATACCAGATTTGTAGTGGAGGGAGCGAGGATGGATACCGTCGAGAAGTACCAGCGCTACGTTATCACCAGTTGCACCAAGGGGGTGGAGCCGGTCGTCGTCGACCACGCTCACGGCGCCACCATCACCGACACCGCGGGGAAGAGCTACCTGGATTGCTTTGCCGGGATTTCGGTGGTCAACGCCGGCCACTGTAACGAGAAGGTCAACGCCGCCGCCAAGGCTCAGATTGATCGGCTGATCCACGCAAACGTCTACACCTACTATCTGACCCCGGCGGCCGACCTTGCCGAGAAGCTCGCCGAGATCTTGCCAGACCCGCTTGAGAAGACCTTCTTCTGCAACAGCGGGGCCGAGGCGATCGAGGGTGCTCTGCGGGCAATCAAGAAGTTCAATGGCGGCCGAGAGACGATCTCCCTCATGGCGTCATTCCACGGCAGGACCTACGGAACCCTGAGCATCACCGGCCAGGCGGGCAGAAAGCGCGGAGGAGGCCCATACGCCCCGGGTTCGGCGTTCGCCCCCGTGCCATACTGCTATCGCTGCCCGTTCCGGATGAGCTACCCGGAGTGCAACCTCGCCTGCGCCGAGGCGGTCGAGGATGTTTTCCGCTACCAGACCAGCGACGACGTCGCGGCCTTCATCACCGAGCCGGTGATGGGGGAGGGCGGCATCCTGACGCCTCCCGCGGAGTATTTCAAGATCGCCGTGGGCATCGCGCGCGATCACGGGGCGCTGTGGCTAGCGGACGAGGTTCAGAGCGGGTTTGGCCGGACTGGCAAGATGTTCGCCTTCCAGCACACGGACCTGGTTCCTGATGCGGTTGCCATGGCCAAGGGCATCGCCAACGGCTACCCGCTGGGCGCCTTCACCACTCGGACCGACGTGGCCGACTCCTTCGAGCCTGGGGACCACCTCTCCACCTTCGGGGGCAATCCCGTCTCCTGCGCGGCATCTCTCGCCAACATCGCATATTTCCAGGCCGAGGACCTGCCGGGACAGTCCGCCCGCAAGGGAGAGATGACCAGGCAACTATTCCGCGGGCTGCAGGAGAAGCACAAGATGATCGGGGACGTCCGAGGCAGGGGGCTGATGATCGGGGTCGAGCTCGTGAGCGACGAGCGGAAGACCCCGGCTGCCGCGGCCACGGGCAAGGTGAAGAGCTACTGCCGCGAGCACGGTGTGCTGGTTGGGACTGGCGGGGTCTTCGGAAACGTCATCCGTTTTCAGCCGCCACTGGTTATCAGCGAGGAGCAGATCGAGCAGGCCGTGCAGACCATCGACTCAGCGCTTGCCTCAGTAGGGTAGGGGGAGCCGGTAGGGCCGCACCACCCAGACGGGCCGGCCGGGCCGCCGGCCCCTACAAGAGTTGATAGACACCCTGAGAATAAGGTTGGGTCGGGCAAGTGCCCGACCCAACCGCCATGTTCGCTCTTGTGAGTCGCCCCGGGTTGATCCCCTGTCGCGGGCGATCTACCCAGCACCTCTGCTCCAGAAAAGCTGGCTACTGGAGGTACCGCTTGAAAAACAGCCCCGCCCCGTGATGCGAGGCGGACACCAGCTCCCAGCCACTGAGTCCGAGCTGGACTATGGCACCTGCCAGTGAGTCCCAACTATCAGCATCGTCCTTGCTGTTGTCCTCTTCAATGGCCACGGTTTCGGTGCCGGCGGGCTTGTAAAAGGTCAGCCGGGGGTTATTGCCTTCGGCCCACCAGAGTTCGCAGTATTCACACCTGTCCATGTTGCACCTCTCCGCTCAATTATGGTGCATCGACCGATATCCCTATAGACAATTATCGTGCCGCGGAGCGGCGCACGTTGCCAAGCTGATACCGGAACATCTATCGAATTGCTCAGTTTTCGCCTGCAATTTCCGTTAGAAAGACCGCCAGGCGGTCGTACCAGGAACTTTGGTCATCCAGGGTGAAGTGTGCGTTGGCCGGACTGGGGCTGGGGACCACGAAGAGTCGCGTTTTCCCCACCCGTTGCTCCTGTGGTCCCAACTCCCATCGTCGTCTTTCATCGCCGAGGGCACGGCGGGCAAAGGCGCCGAAGCCCGTGACTCCGTGGAAGCAAGCCACCAGAGGCTGGAAGCGCGTTAGCTTGGCCAGTAGGAGAGGTGCTCCCATCCGGTAGTCTTGCGGATCAAGCTGCGCCGCATTGCCGGTCGGCCGCTTCACCACGTCTGTGAAGCCGATGCCAAACGAGAGAAGGGACGAATCATCTTCGTAATCCAGCTCCTCCCTGCTTAGCCCTCTACGGACGCCTTCACTGAGAATGGACCGGGAGAAGGCCGGCCAGAAGCGATTGGTGCGGCGAGCGAAGTAGTGTCCCACGCGCGCCGAATAGAGGCCGGGATTGATCCCAACAAATACGAGCCTCAGGTTTGGGGCCAGGTAGTCCGGCAGGGTGTGTTCGAGCACACTCACCTCGTGCCCTGTCCTAACGCTTCGTGGAGGGACTGGCCTGCCCGCAGGACTGCTTCCCTCCCGCGATCCAGAACGGAGGACATCCGGACGAAGTTGTGGATCATGCCGTCGTATCTCAGGAGTTCCACCGGCACCCCAGCCTGGCGCAGCCTCTCAGCGTACGCTTCACCCTCATCGCGCAGTGGATCGAACTCCGCCGTAATTACGAGGGCAGGGGGCAATCCCTGTAGCTCGGTTGCTCGCAGCGGGGACGCGTAAGGGTGCAGGCCATCCGTTTCATCTGCCAGGTAGTGGTGCCAGAACCAGGCCATGTCGTCCCGAGTGAGCATGTAGCCGCTGCCGTTCTGCTGGTAGGAAGCTGTCTCGAATGAGTAGTTGGTCACCGGGTAGAACAGCAGCTGGAAACTCGGCATTGCTCCTCGACGATCACGAGCCATCAGGGTGACGGTCGCAGCCATGGCACCACCGGCGCTGTCGCCACCGACTGCCAGCTGAGCCGCGTCGCCGCCGAAGGATGCTGCATTGGATGCAACCCACTGAGTAGCGGCGTAGGCATCCTCGACCTGAGCGGGGAACTTGTGTTCAGGAGCGAGCCGGTAGTCGACGGAGGCGACGATGCAGCCGCCGGCATTGGCCAGGGCGCGGCAGAGGGAGTCGTGCGTGTCCAGGCTACCCTGAACCCAACCACCGCCGTGGAAGTAAACGAGAACCGGGAGGGGGCGGGTCCCCTCTGGGACGTAGATCCGCAGCGTCAGGGGGCCCCCGGGCCCCTCGATGCGCCGGATCTCGACCGTCGAGACCTGCTCGGGGTTCGCTAGAAACCGTGCGGACCGCGCAAGCATCGCCTCGCGGGCCTCCTCCGGGGACAGAGAGTGATAAGGAGGAAGGCCGGCCGCGGCCACTTCCTCTAGGTACGCCTTCACCTGTGGGTCGAGAGGCATGATGGACCTCCTGTTCTCCGTGAACCTCCCCCTACACTACAGTTTCTCCATCTCGTCCAGCAACCCATCGAACACGTCCATGGCCTGCTGTACGGGCTCGGGCGAGGCTACGTCGACGCCCGCCTCCCGCAGCAAATCGATGGAGTAGTTGGAAGAGCCGCTCTTGAGGAAACGCAGGTACCTCTGGACCGCTGGTTCTCCCTCGTGCAGGATCTGCTGGGCGAGTGCGGCGGCCGCGGAGATTCCTGTGGCGTACTGGTAAACGTAATACGTCGAGTAGAAGTGGGGTATTCGGGCCCATTCTATGGCGATGCCCTCGTCTGGGAACACCTCCGGCGCGTAGTACTTGACGTTCAACTCCCGGTAAAGGGTCGAGAGTTCATCCGGCGTAAGCGGCTCCCCCCTCTCGGCCCGGTTGTGCATCTCCAACTCGAACTCGGCGAACATGGTCTGGCGGAAGAGGGTGGTACGGAAACGCTCCAGGTACTGGTTTACCAGATAGGCCCGTAGTCTGGGGTCGGTGCTCTCCTTCAACAGATATTCCGTCATGAGCGCCTCGTTCAGGGTCGAGGCGACCTCAGCCAGAAAAATAGTGTAGTCGCCGTAGATGTAAGGCTGAGTCGTGCGCGTGAAGAAGGAGTGCATCGAGTGACCCAGCTCGTGCACCAGGGTGAACACGTCCGTGAGCATCGACTGATAGTTCATCAGGATGAATGGGTTGGTGGTGTATGACCCCCCGCTGTATGCCCCGCTGCTCTTCCCCTCGTTCTCGTACACGTCGATCCACCGCGAAGTGAGGGCTTTGCTCAGGGCGGCCTGGTACTCAGGACCCAACGGCGTTAGGGCCGCCTGCACCATCCGGTTAGCCTCCTCGTATGGGATGTCCACCTGGACGTCCGGCACCATCGGTACGTACAGGTCCCAGTGGTGGAGTTCCTCCAGACCCAGCAGCCGTTTTCGCAGCCGCATGTAGCGGTGCAGTTTCGGGAGGTTTCTATCCACGGTATTTATCAGATTGTGGTAGACCGTCGTCGGTATATTGTTGGGACCGAGTGCGGCTTCCAGCGCGGAGGAGTAGCCGCGAGCGCGGGCGTAGAAGACGTCCGCCCGCACGCTGCCAGCCAGCGAAGAAGCGATGGTATTTCTGAAATTGTAGAAGGTCTGATGGATCCCCTCGAACGCCTCGCGCCGGACCTCGCGGTCCGAGCTCTCCCTGAGCTGATTGTAGCGCGATTGAGTCAGTTCCACCGAACTGCCCGACTCGTCGACGACAGTCGGGAACTTCATGTCGACGTGGGCCAGCATGTTGTAGCTTTCATGCGGGATTCGAGCTACCTCGCCTGATTGGGCCAGCAGCATCTCGACCTCCGCCGACCGGAAGTGCGCCCTCTGCCGAATCAGCTCGTCGAGAAAGTGGCGGTACAGCTCCAGTCTCGGCTCGGAGGCCAGGAAGCCGTTCAGCTTCTCCTCCGGGATGGAGAGGATCTCCGGCGTGATGAAGCTGGAGGCGCTGGAAACCTCGGTGGCAAGGGTCATTGCCCTATCGTACAGGGCTTGATAGTAGTTGTTGCTGTTGTCCTCGTCCTTGCGCATGTGGGCGTAGACTAACAGCTGCTCCATCGTCTTGGTGATCTCATCCCGCGACTCCAGGCAGGATAGAAGTTGAGTTGGCGAATCCCCTACGCTCCCGGCGAAGGACTCGAGCTTCGGCAGCTCCTCCTTGACGGACTGGAAGTCGGCTTCCCAGGCACCTTCGTTGGGGTAGATCGTCTCAAGGCTCCACGTGGTTTCCTGTGGCAACTCGTGTCGTTTAGGTAGCTTCTTCGTTGTCACTAACGTTCCTCGTCAATCGACCGATTTTCCCTGCATCTTAGCAGAAGCACTACCCCGGCTGCTGTTATACTTGAAACAGGATTCGGCACGAATCGGTCCGGCCTTCCGCGAGCTGGTTTTCGCGCCATCTGGAGGGTCAGTCGCGAGTCGTTCCGCGTAGGAGGAACCCTTTGTCCGAGACCGTAAACACCGGAACGGGGATTTGCTGGGACCTGGGCGATCTCTATCTGAGTCCGAGTGATCCGCGGATAGAGACCGATCTCTCCACGGCCGCCAAAGTGGCCGATGCCTTCGCGGAAACCTACCGCGGAAGGATCGCTGCGCTCTCACCTTCGCAGCTCTTGGAGGCACTTCGGCAGCTGGAAGAGATTACCACCGTCGCGTACAAGCCCGCCGGTTATGCGTCGTTAGCCTTCGCTGCTCAGACCCAGGACCCGCGGCTGCAGGCGCTCGTCGTAAGGACCAGAGAGGCTACCACTCAGATCTTCAACAAGGTGATCTTCTTCGACGTGGAGTTGAAGCGACTCGACGAGGAGACGTTTGGACGTTTCGCGAGGTCAGCCGAACTGGCGCCCTACCGGCACCATCTGGAGAGCCTTCGAGTCTTCGCGCCGCATACCCTCTCCGAACCGGAGGAGAGGATCGTCGCTCAGATGCGGCTGACCGGCGCTTCCGCCTGGAGCCAGTTGTACACGGAGGTAACCAGCAGCCTACGCTTCCCGGTGGAACTCGACGGCGATGTGAAGCAGCTCACAGACGCGGAAGCACGGGCCCTTCGCACCAGGCCGGACCGCGACCTGCGTCGCAGGGCTGGTGAATCGCTCTACACCGTGTACTCTGCCAACAGCAAGGTGCTCAATTACATCTTCAACACGGTGTATCAGGACCATAGAATCGGGCTCGAACTGCGCTCCTATGCGGACCCCATCGAGCCGACGGCGCTGTCCAATGAGCTTTCCCCAGGGGTGATCGAGGTCCTGCTCTCCTCGGTGGAGGCGCACTATGGACTCGTTCAGGAGTACTACAGGCTCAAGGCGTCCGTTCTTGGGCTGAAAGACGACTTCCACTATCATGACGTGCTGGCGCCGTACCAAAAGGAGGAGCGCCGAGTCAGTTTCGGCGAGGCGAGGGAGATGGTTCTCTCGGCCTTCGGTCGTTTCCATCCGCAAATGGCCGAGATCGCGGAGCAGTTCTTCGCCAATCGGTGGATCGACGCCTCCCCCAGGCCCGGCAAGAGAGGTGGGGCGTTCTGCTCGGGGCTGCTTCCGGCGTACCATCCGTACGTACTGACCAGTTTCACCGGTCGCCTGGACGATGTGTTCACGGTGGCGCACGAGCTGGGTCACGGCGTGCATTTCTATCTGTCCCGACGACAGACGCCCCTGAACTTCTCGCCGACCACTCCCATGGCCGAGGTCGCCAGCGTCTTCGGCGAGATCCTTCTGGCAACCTATCTTCGTGAGCAGGAGTCGGATACGGCTATTCGTCGGGACATCCTGAGTGGGATGATCGAGGATGCCATCGGCACCATCTTCCGTCAGGCCATGTACACCAGGTGGGAGCAGCGTGCACACCGAAGGCGGGCGGAGGGAGTCGTCACACCGGAGGAGTACGGGGCGATGTGGTCCGAGGAAAGCCGGCGGCTGTACGGCGATTCGGTAATCCTCGGCGACCTGGATCGGTGGGGGTGGATTACGATTCCGCATTTCGTCCATTACCGATTCTACTGTTACTCCTATGCCTTTGGACACCTGCTGAACTTCG
>JAJYKO010000229.1:5737-7776 GCA_021788565.1 Chloroflexota bacterium | reverse complement strand
ACGCGAATTTGCCAGGGAAAAGATAACGCTGGGGCCGAAAGTGCTAAAGTGCCTGCTAAAGCGTCTGTGATGGTACTACTACCCGCGCGCTAGAACAATAGTGAGGGTCCGGCTGTGGTTCCGACCCCAATCGGGGTGCTCTCCACGCGACTGAATGACATCAACTCATCGATTGGGTAACTCTTCCGCATGCGGGCGGCCAGAGCCGGCCGCCCCTACAAGAGCTGTAGGGGCCGGACGCCGTGCCGGCCCGCCCTGGTCCCGTTACCGAATCAACCGGTCAACGATCATCAACCGCGCGGGGCCGAGGCCAATACTCTGATTGTCGGTGGAATCCACAATTCACGACCGATAGCTGATAGCTGATGACATGCCACGACATTTAGGGGGAATTTTGCTATGCACGATCCGCGCGTTGACCGGCTGGCGGACGTCCTGGTTCGATATTCCTTGAAGCTGAAGCCCGGGGACAAGCTTCTTCTGGTGGGGATGCCGCTGGCCGAGCCGCTGCTGGAGGCCTGCTACCGATCGGCTCTGCGGGCAGGCGCCCTGGTGGACGTGAGGGTGCTGCTCCCCTCCCTGGACGAGATCTTCTTCCAGATGGCGAACGAGGAGCAGCTCGGCGCCATCACGCCCATGGCCGATCTGCAGGTCGAGGCATACGACGCCCGGATCATCATTCCAGCCGACCCGAACACCCGGGCGCTCTCGGGCGTGGACCCGAAGCGCCAGGCGACTTACGCGGCGGCCAGGCAGCGTCTTCTACACAGAATGATGGAGCGCACGGCCTCCGGCGAGTACCGCTGGGTCAGCTTCTTCTACCCCACCAACGGCTACGCCCAGGACGCGGGCATGTCCCTCGCCAGCTACAGCGACTTCGCATTCAACTCCTGCTTCGTGGACGATCCCGACCCGATCGCGCGCTGGGAGGAGCTGGACCAGGAGCAGGAACGGCTGATCGCATGGCTGCGGGATAAGCAAGAGATCCGTCTGGTGGGTCCGGACACCGACCTCACCTTCTCCGTGGCCGGGCGGCGCTGGATCAACTGCAGCGGGCAGATGAACATGCCCGATGGGGAGATCTTCACCGGTCCCGTGGAGGACTCGGTGAACGGTCACGTCCGCTTCACCTATCCCGCCGTCGCCCAGGGCCGGCTCGTGGAGGACGTGAGGCTCCGCTTCGAGGCGGGCAGAGTGGTGGAGGCCCACGCGGCACAGAACGAGGAGTTCCTTCTCGAAATGCTGGATACCGACGAGGGGGCGCGGCGCCTTGGGGAGTTCGCCTTCGGGAACAACCCGAGGATCACGCGGTTCACGAGGGAGGTCGCCTACGACGAGAAGATCGCCGGCACCGTCCACATGGCGGTGGGGGCGAGCATCCCCGAGAGCGGCGGGGTCAACCAGTCCGGGGTGCACTGGGACATGGTGTGCGACCTGCGCTCCGGCGGCGCCGTCTACGCCGACGGGGAGCTCTTCGTGAAGGACGGCCGGTTCGTGGTGGAGCCGGCCGTCCTCGCTCTTATCAGTTATCGCCTTCCTGCACCCACGTTCGGCCGTCGCGGGGCAACAATCACATCTACGTCCGCTTCTTCCAGCCGGTCGAGAAGCGCGTCGGTTCCCTCGTTGAGCTTGAGTTCCATCTCCTCGCGGTAGATCGGAAGCAGCGCCCAGAAGTGGACCTTCTTGTTTGCGTTGACTACCAGAGGTGTGAATTCCTCAGACTCGATCACAGGCGGGATGACCAACATGCAGCAAAGATCGGTGTCTTGAGCGTAAGGCTCAGGAGGATCGCCGTTTGGCACTGAGTGGCCGTATCCGAGCCAAGTACTGTACTCATGTGGCAAACGGGCCAACGTCTTGAGCCACCGAATCGGCCAGTAGTTACGCTCGTCCGATAGCTCCGACTCCGCGCCGATTTCAAAGCTGCAAGGCCACGATGCTGGAAGGTAGATCATCAATTCGGCGTATTGAAAGTCCTCTGTCCCCGGGGGAACTTTCATGGGACGATCGCTCATGCCGGTGGTTATCAACGTGTGGAA
>JAJYKO010000229.1:0-5727 GCA_021788565.1 Chloroflexota bacterium | reverse complement strand
TCCGACGACGACGGCACGTGGTGCACGTCGACGTGCACCACGTCCGAGATGATCTCGTGCCAGACCACGTCCACCTTCCCAATATGGGTTCTGATGTGATCCTCAATCTTGGGGATGGCTTCTTCATCCTGGGAAACTGGGGCAGGCCATTTGGTTTCGCGTGGTTGATGGCGATAGATAGGATTCCCTGAAGGGGAGCGCTCCTCTGAGTCCGGCACTGGCTTCCTCCCAAAACAGATCTGCTAGGCTGCTACTCGACATGGTTTGCCACCTGAGGGAGAGCCGGGGTTCCCCAGTAGAGCCTGGGTCAGGGGCGACCAGGCTCTACTGGGGAACCCACCCACCGAGGGATGAAGGTCTCACCAAGGGCTCGGTATAGAGCCCGATCACCTGACTTTACGATCAGCTTAGGAACTGGCTTGGAGCCTACCGTTGACTCACCATCTTGCGGTGCATCTCAGCGTATCGCTTCAGCCGCTCACCGGGCACGCCTGGTTTCAGCAGGTCATCCACGAAGGCTCTCATGCCCTCCTCCGAGAGGGTGATAGTCCGGTGCCGGCGGAGAGCCTCCTCAGCCGCCGCGTCCAAAGCCCGCAATGCGAAGGCGCTGAAGCTGGTTTCCTCCAGGGCGGCAGCCTGCTGGTACCGGCGCAGCCGCTCCTCGCTCATACGCAAATCTGCCCGTCTCAATCTCCCCGATTTCGAGGATCGCTCTGCCGAATTCATCATCTTCCCCTAATCCATGGCTGCCGAATACTATCCAAGCATGTGGCAAATCGCTGTAATTATCAACGCCCGCATGATGTACTCCCTAGGCTTTCACTTAGCCGGAAGAATCCGAAACGTCCAGCCTAGAATGGTAGCGCCAGCCACCCCTTGCTTACGCTAGCAGCCGGATGAAGAGCGCGGGATCTCACTCAGTCCTTCTTCGGGGCATTCGCGCAAGCACGTCGAGTCCACCGAACTGGACAGAGCTACCTTCTCCAAAGAGAATATCAGACCGAGATATGCCCCGAACTTAGGGTGATCGCGGTGGCAATCGTTTCCGTGGCTCCATCGCCAAGTTGGATCCACAACACTACCTTCCTGGTCGATGCACCAGGCGTGATAATGGACCCAGCGACCGGTTGTGGCGAAGCCCTCAACGTAGAGCAGTTCGTCGGGCTGGGCCGACGCTAGCTCGAAAGCGTTTTGGAAGCAGTGCCCCCTCATCATGTACCCGTAACCTGTCGGTAGACGACGGGGACGAAAGTATGTCCCTCGATCAAGTAAATGGCATATCTGCACAAACAATGGTTCTCCGGGTGCCGTAGTTCGAAGCCAGCTATGGAGATGATCGATTATCAATCCTTGGGAAGCGCGAAACCACTCCCGTGGAGTACCCTGGTCACGGCACGCCCCGCGTTCTGGGCAGTCGGAAGCCCACACTCCTGCTTGACCGCAGTCGACAAGTCGAGCATCTGGCAAACGCCGGCATCTCCAACGGGTGCGCGTGACCACGTTTAGCTCGGTGAGTCCGATGCGCTCGGTTGCAGTTGTCTGTCTACTATAACGAAGCGAGAGCGTTTCTTACGCTGACTATAACGGGAATTTCTCATCGATGATCACCCTCGACAGACGAAATCCATCTATCAGAGAGATCGGGATCTTGCCTTCGTCGCTTGCTTCATTCATTGCAGCCCTTGAGAAGTGGCTTGTCGTAATGACCGCACCTTTGGCGAATGGTTGTAGGCTGCCGCGCAATTCCGCGACTTCCTTACGGCCAACTGAATGCAACCACCGCTTGGCTTGAACTTGCACGAGCGTCCTCTCGAACACCCATGCTCGACTGCCAGCCACTGCGGTGACGTCAATACCCCCATCTGCGCTGTATTTGGTAACGCAAACATTGACAAAGCCCGTATGCACAAGCAGGTCTCTGACAAAGAACTCGAAACGCTTCGGGTCCATCACGAGTAACCTTCCACGAATCCTCTCAAGTTCTGCCAGGTTTTGGGATGCTGCTCTTTCGGCATCATCAACCACTTCATCGTCTAAGCTGTCTGGTCTCACCGTTCTCGACTCAAGAAGGATGTTGTTCGAGATGGCAAAATCATGTCCCACTTGGACTGTTCGCGGCTCTTGGTGAATCCTAAATTCGAACAACCAAACTTTCCGAATCCTGCCGTCCGCGTCCACCTGTGTGTCTGGATAGTGCCTTATGTACTCTAGTAAGCCAAGGTATTTCCAGCGTCTGACCCCGATGTTCCTATCTCGACGACTTGCGACCAACATGAAACCATGAATAGGAAAATTGTAGTCTCTCTGCTCAGAGATACGACTATTGATTCCTGCTAGTGTTTGTTCACCAGTCTTCCCGGCCGCCGTATAGGTGAGAATCTCGCCCTCCAACCTATCGTGATAAGGATTCTCGCCCAACCCATGAAGTCCTGGTGAAGAAGTCATGATCACTGCCCTCAAAACCGCACCAGCCTGAATTGACAGCCGTATGCCACCAGCGTTGGAAACCTTCAAAGTTTTGAAGATCTCCTCATTCGAGTACAGCTGTCCGATCTCAAACGCTTGAAGCATGCTCTTCCTGCTCGCCAAACGCGTTGTCCGGGATTGGCGGTTTCTCCTCGGGTTTGCTAAAGGCTCCTAGCAGACTCTTCGGCAGTGGGCCTACCCGGTACTGGAAAAAAAGGACTATCGGCCGACTTGCGTCACGTATCTGGCAGCGCCAGGGTCATTCTTTCCAGTGGGGACAGGTGGTGAAAAGACTTTGTGATCGGTTGGAATCCGGTGGCCGAACGGGTCGCGCGACCATGCCGGCCGCCGTCGGCTGCTGAATGTCGGCTTGATGGGCTCCGAGGGCCAGTCCGCCGCCGGTGAAAAGCTCGATTGATCTCATCCGGCTCCCACCGCTCGAACCTGAGCGACGCCATCCATATTGAGATGATTGTTTTCGATTAGGCGAAGTGACGGCAGAAGTTGTGGTTCCGCTCTGGAGTTATGTCGCGAACAGGCTCTCCAGACCCGACAGACCCGGTATTCACCAACGACAATGATGCCTGAAAGTCGTTAATGTGGCAAGATGTGGCTGTCCTTGTAGGCCGCTTCGTGATGGTCGGATAGTCTAATGGCTCTCCATGCATCAGGGCAAGCGGGCGGTCATAGTCGACAGCAACGTAGCGCGGTGGCTGAGTAGGATGACTGGATGCCCGTACCCAGCCGACCCTCGCAACGTAAGGTGGGTGTCCGAGCTCGCCGACAAACTTACGCCGGCTCGCGCTTTTCCGTGACTATAATTTCGCCGCGCTGGACTTCACGATGGACATTTGCACGCCACGCACACCCCGCTGCTGGGAGTGCCCGGCCCGCTCCGACTGTCGTTACGGATCAACTGCAACAACGGACTTGGCCCTGCATTAGGAAGATGTTGACGATGAGTACGGCATGGTAGCGATTAGCCTGTGATCGCCAACAGCCGCCTAGGTACAACGAAACGCGTTAACGGAATCCGGGAATCTCGATAACGCGTTTCTGAAGAAGCGAACGGTAAACGGCACGAAAGGCAGCCGCCTGGCTACCCGCAACGCCGAGCGAAGCGCTACGGCACCACGTGGAAGTGCCGACGGCCGCGAAGGCGGTAGCTGTGGAAGTCGTTGCGGTCGAGGGTGAAGATCTGACGCAGGTCTCGCGTCTCGGCGAGGGCCACCAGGGAGGCATCGGCCAGGTCCATGGGATGGTCGCTGTAGCGCTCCATTAGCTCCGCCATTCTTTCAACGGGCATCTCCTCGGGGTCGGAAAGCCGCACGCGACCGCTCGAGAGCAGCCGCCACAAGTTCGACTGAGCAGGCCATCCTCCACGGCCCAGCAGGTACATGGCCTCGGTGAAAGCCGGCCAAGTGGTGAGCATGGGACCGTGGAGAGAATGGAGCGCCGCCACACAGGCCGCGTGGTCGGGATCGCCCCTGTCGATTATCGCGACGAGCGGTCCCGCATCCGTTAGTATCAACGGTTGCGCCCGCGCCGGGCAGACAGGATCTCGGTGAAGCGCTTCCCAGCATCCCGAGCGCTCACCCCACCCAGGTCCACTGCCCCCACGACCCCAAGCTCCTCCAGGTCCTTCGCCAGATTCTCGTTCAACACCTCGCCGCACCGGCGCCGCAGGGCCTCTCGGATGAAGCTCGACTCCGAGACCCCTTCGGCACGCGCCGCGCGGGCGAGGTGCTCCTCCAGATCGGGATCGAGACGCACGCTCTTCAAGGGTCAACCTCTCGTATTACGGATGTAATCAGTGTATCACGACAGGACCAACAGGGCAAAGCTCGCCGTCCCCGTTGCGCCGGGTCAGTGCCTGCATTACCCTTAGGCAAAGGGGCCGGCCCTCGCGGGGGGTCCGGAATGCCGGCGAGTAAGCTCACCAGGAAGTAATCCAGGATGAAACTCTCTCTCGAGCAGCGACTGCGAGCGATAGACCGTCGGGGTTACCCCGCGTACAAGGATCTTGCGGGCGAGTATGCCTTTCCAGGCTTCGTCCTCTACCTCGATCACGTCCAGGGTGACCCGTTCGCCTCTCCCTCTCTGCTGCGAGTACGGGTTCCCCAGAAGCAGGCCGCCTTCCCTCCGGAACTCTTCTCCACACCCGTGCGCCGCGTCGCGCTGCGGGACTACCTGACCCGGCAGTTCGCGGCCGCCATCCGCCGCTTCGTCAAGGGGAACCGCGGCACAGGCAAGAGCGGCATGGTCGCAGTGGATGTGGGGGGACAGGAGATCCTGGACCGCACCTCCTGCCTGGTGACGGATCGGTTCGCGGAGATTCGCTTCGCGGCGGGGCTCCCCGCCGCCGGGCGCTCGGTGCTGGCCGGCGAGGCGATCGCCATGTTCCACCAGGAGATCCCGAAGCTGGTGCAGGCGTCCCTCTACTATTCCGCTCTAGACCTGGACACTGTCCGCCGGCACGTGGAGGCGGCCGAGGATGCCGAGGCGCTGCGGGGCCAACTGGAGGCGAATGGGCTGGTGGCTTTCGTGGCCGATGGGGCAATCCTGCCGCGCGAGAGCGGTATCAGCCCGAGGCCGATGCCAGCCGTACAGGCGGTGCAGTTCACCTCCCCTCCGGAGCTGAGGGTGGAGATCTCCGTTCCCAACCGAGGGAAGATCCCCGGCATGGGCATCCCCGCCGGAATCACGGTGATTGTGGGCGGGGGCTACCATGGCAAGTCCACGCTGCTATCCGCCATAGAGATGGGCGTGTACAACCACATCCCGGGCGACGGGCGGGAGTACGTGGTGAGCAGGGCGGACGCGGTGAAGATTCGCGCCGAGGACGGCCGGCGGGTGGAGAAGGTGAATATCTCGCCCTTTATCTCCAACCTGCCGTTCCAGAAGGACACCACGGCGTTCTCCACCGACAACGCCAGCGGCAGCACCTCCCAGGCGGCCAACATCGTGGAGGCGCTGGAGGCCGGCTCGAAGCTGCTACTGATGGACGAGGATAGCTGCGCCACCAACTTCATGATTCGCGACGAGAAGATGCAGAAACTGGTGCCCAAGGCGAAGGAGCCGATCACGCCCTACATCGATCAGGTCCGGAACCTTCACGGCGAGCTCGGCGTGTCAACCATCCTGGTGATGGGCGGATCGGGCGACTACTTCGATGTGGCGGACACGGTCCTCTTTATGGACCGCTACGTCCCGAGGGTGGTGACCGACCGCGCACGGGAGATCGCGGCACACGATCCCAAC
>JAJYKO010000228.1 GCA_021788565.1 Chloroflexota bacterium | reverse complement strand
GAAGCCAAGGGCCACCACCACCGCCACCCCAAGCGCGATCAGCCCCAGCCGAGGCCAGTTCCTCGGCTCCATCCCTCCCCTTACTCCCTCTATCGACATCCTTCTCCTCCTTGAGGATGTTAGCTATTAGCTAATGGCTATTAGCTGTTAGCTGATTGCCCGAAGAATTCCGCTCACATTACGAATGAGACCCAAAGTACAACTTCTATGTTTCGCCCGCGGCGATCCGTCAGCGACTGATGACTGATAGCTAATAGCTATTAGCTATTAGCTTGATCGCTTACTCCATCAAAGCTGGTCCCTGGCCTGTCCCGTGCGCGGGCAGTCCCTTGCTCTTCAGGAACACCGCCGGGATGATGCCAAGCAGGCACGCTCCCGCGGCTATGTAGAAACAGTCATCGAACGACTTCACCGCGGCGCTCATTTCCAACTGCCCGTACAGCGCATATGTCCCCAGTGCTTTGGCCTGGGCCAGGCTGTAACCTTGCTCGGTTAAGTATCGCTGGACCGTGATCATCAACTGCTGGACGGTGAGGTTGCTCGGCGTCAACGTCTGCGTTAGCACAGCCGCGTGGAAATTCTCGCGTGTCGTGAGCAGGGTGGCGAAGATGGCCGTGCCGAAAGAAGAGAACAGCTGCCTCAGCACGTTCGTCAGGGACGAAGACCGCGCGATTAAGGCCGGTGGCACTGCGTTCATGCCCACGGTCATCGCCGGCATCACGGTCAGCCCCATGGCAAACCCCCGCAAGATGAAGATTTCTCGAAGTGTGTCACCGGTGGTAGTCACGTCTATGAAGCTCAGCCGCCAGGTAGTGATGCCGAGCAGCAGCAGCCCCGTGACTACGAGCGGTCTCGGCCCGAAGCGATCGAACAACCTACCTGAAATGGGCGCCATGAGTCCAGACGCCGCCGCCTGAGGAAACAGGAGCAGTCCGGTCTGCATCGCCCCGAGTCCACGGAAATCCTGAAGAAAGATGGGCAGCAGAAACATCGAGGAGAACATCCCGATGGTGACGATGAAGGTGACGCCAGTGGCGAGAGCGAAGACCGGAATAGCGAAGACTCGCAGCTCTACGAGCGGGTGCTCTGTGGTCAGTTCCGCCCACACCCACAGCATGAGCGAGATGCTCCCGATGGTCAGCAGTGAAATGATCTCCACGGAGTCCCATCCGTCGGTGTTGCCCTGGGAAAGCGCATACAGGAGGGACGCGAAGCCGACTGCGGAGAGCACGAAGCCCCGAAGATCGAACTTCAGGTCCGATCGGGTATCCGTTTCGCGCAGCAGGGTGGCACCGAGCAGCAGTCCCAGCGCCCCTATCGGGATGTTAAGGGTGAATATGAAGCGCCAGTCGATGTACTCGACGATGTAGCCCCCAAGGGTGGGGCCGATCACCGGGGCCAGCATCAAGGGCAGTCCGAAGACACCCATCACGACTCCCCGCTTTTCAGGAGGAACGACCTTGAAGAGTATCGTCATCCCCAGGGGCATGAGCATCCCGCCCCCGAGTCCCTGAAGGACCCTGAAGGTCACCAGCGAGGTGACGTTCCACGACATCCCGCAGAGGGCAGAGCCAAGGGTGAAGGCCACCATCGAAATCAGGTAGACCCGCTTGGTCCCGAACGTGTCGGTGAGGTAGCCGGTCGCCGGCATCACAATAGCGAGGGCAAGCATGTATCCGGTCAGCACGTACTGGACGCTGGTCACCTGCGCCCCAAAAACCGAGATAATGCGGGGCAGAGCGATGTTGACCACAGTCGTATCGAGCATAACCATGAAGGAGCCGACGATGACCACCAACAGAGCCTGCCACATGTAGTCCATGTGGAGCAGCCGATGGTGCGGTCGCGGCGCAGCGAAGGAGGTCATGGGTTACTCCTTGATCCGTATGTGAACCTCGACGGAGCTCCCAAGCACCAGCGGCTCGTTACCCGCATCGATCGAGATTTTGACCGGCACCCACTGAGTCACCTTGGTGAAGCTGCCGGAGTAGTTGGTGGATGGCAATAGAGAGAAAGTGTTGGCACTAGCTCGATTGACGGCGATCACCTTTCCAGGCAGTGTCTTCCCCAGGCTGTCCACATCCACGTTCACCGGCTGTCCAACCTTCACCTGGCCGATCGAGGTCTCGTCGATGTTCGCCAGTATCCAGAGTTTGCTGGGGTCAACTATGGTGACTACGGGCTGTCCCTGCGCCACGATGTCGCCGACGTTGGCGTCACGGGCCACGACGACGCCCGACGCGGTGGCCACCACATTCGCTCGCTGGTTCTCCGACCCAACGAAGCCCATCACGGGGGTTCCGTTCTGCGTCATGCTCAAAGTGCTCGGGAGCAACACACTGCCGATCTTCTCCCCTGCCTGGACCTTACTACCGACATCGACGGACAGGGAATCGACACGGCCGGCGTTGAGAGAGCCCACTTGAATGAGATCGCCGGACACCTCAGCATTGTCGGTGTAGACGAAGTAGGTCTGGTTATACCAGTACTGGTAGCCGAAGTAGCCACCTGCCGCCAGAACAATCAGCAGGATGGGAAGCACCAAGGCCATCGGTATCCGTCGGCCACGCGGCTTGGCACCATCCGGCCGCTGAGCGGGAGGGCCACCCTGCGGACGTGTCCCGTTCTGAGCTGGGCGGGTGCCTGGTTGCGTAGCGGGGATGGTCTCCTGGAGGTTATCTGTCATGAAGCCAACTCCTTAGAATCCAGGTCCGAATGAGAGGCAGATGCCTCGGTAGCAGAGGAATGTACGTCGAGGACTCTGGCTACAGCGTTCACCCCCTGAACAAATGCAGTACGATCCTCAGATGGGACTTGCTCCAGGATCCCGCCGAGAGCATCGATGACACGTTCTCGTGCATCCTGATAGCACCGCTCACCCTCTGCCGTCAGGGTGAGAGGATTTGCGCGGCGGTCATCGCTCGCCTCCCCGCGTTGCACCAATCCTCGGCGCACCAGGCTCTCCACAGCAACGCTGACGGTAGGAGCCGAGAGTCTCATCTCCTGAGCCAGTTCGCTGACCAGCCATGGCCGCTCTGCCAGATGCTTCACTACGTGCAGCTGGGTAAGACTCCGAAAGGCTGGGTCTTCCCCGTGTTTGAAGGCCGTCGTGGCGATCGCACGCAACAGTCGAGGAAAAACCTCGAACAGGCGAGCGACTTCCTCAGGCTCAACTTCCGTAGTAACCGACAAGTTATGTACCCCTAACAGTTAGTATCCCTAACAGAACAGCATTTATAGCAAATTTCAATCCAGGATGCAAGCAACCCTGGGATCGAAAACTCGCCGCATCGATGGAGAATCCTATATCGACGAAATATTCACATGCATATGGAACTGGGAATGCGATTCGGTTGACAGGGAGGCGGCGGGAGCCCAATAATATACCCCTGGCAGGTATTTTGTCTTGCCGTAACGCCGCCTTCCCTCCATGTCTGAGTCTCGCGAGGTCATGTCTTTGGGTCCGGAGAACCTTTCACTCCTGGTCGCGTTCGGGGCAGGCGTGCTCTCTTTTCTGTCCCCGTGTGTGCTGCCCCTGGTTCCAGCTTACGTGGGCTACCTGGCTGGCAGCTCCGCCATGACCTCGGCGCACGATGCGCGGCGCACGTCCACCATGATCCACTCGATAGCCTTCGTCCTGGGGTTCTCTCTCGTCTTCGTCGGGTTCTGGGCCTCCATCGGGCTGGTAGGCAATGTGCTGCACGGGTACTCGGGCCTGATGCGGCAGATCGGTGGAGTGGTGCTGATCCTGCTGGGACTTCACCAGGTCGGGGCCTTCCAGGTCGGATTCCTATACAGGCAGTTCCGATTGGAGCCGCAGCTCGCGGCCCGGGCGAACCCTATAACCTCCCTGCTGGTGGGCGTGGCCTTCGCAGCCGGTTGGACACCTTGCATCGGACCCATCCTCGCGGGCATAATCGGCCTCGCCAGCATGAGTAGCACAGTCGGTCAGGGCACCCTGCTGCTGCTGGTCTACTCGCTAGGACTCGGGGTGCCGTTCCTCGCCACGGGCTTCGCGATCGCCCAGGCCAGTGCACTGCTTTCGAGGATCAAGCGGCACATGAGGGTTATCGAGCTGGCCAGCGGCATCCTGCTGATAGCCATAGGAATGTTGATGCTTTCCGACACCTTCAAGCTGTTGCCGCGATATTTCAACTGGGGCGGGGTGTAGTCAGGGCGACCAGACCCGGGGGTTTCTGGCTAGTAGCCCTGTACTGACGGGTCGTGATTCCCCGAGACCCCGCGGGTTTCGCCTTGGATTTGGTCTAGGAGTATGTGATGAAGACAGCGACGTCGATAAAGGGACTGTTGGTAGCAGCAATCGGGCTGGCCGTCTTGACCACGGCTGGATGCATGGGCGGTGACCAGAATTTCACCTCTTCGGCCGCGGCTGCCCCCGCGGGACAGTCTGCAGGTGCGGCGCACGCAAACGTGGGGACGAGGATTGGCGATCAAGCGCCCGACTTCACGCTGAAGACGCTGGACGGCAATACGATCCACCTGTCTGACTTCCGTGGTAAGCCGGTGTTCGTGAACTTCTGGGCCAGCTGGTGCCCGCCCTGCAAGGCCGAGATGCCCGACATCGAGCAGTCTTACGAGAAGCATAAAGCCGAGGGCTACGTCTTTCTTGGGATCAACAACGCGGAGGACCCGACCACCGTCGACAATTTCGTCCACAAGCAGAACCGCTACACCTGGACATTCGTCCTGGACCCCGATACCAAGGCAGCCGATGCCTACTTCGTGGACGGTATCCCGGCCAGCTTCTTCATCGACCGCAACGGCATCATCCGAGACACCAAGGTCGGGCAGATGAGCGGCCCCGAGCTGGAGTCAAAACTGGCTGAGATAAAGTAGCACCGGTCGTGGCACCGTAGGGGCGGTTCGCGAACCGCCCCTGCTCTGTCTTGGATGGCTGCTCTTTCTCATTGCTCGCGCCCTCCACTCGCGGTAAACTGCCCCCCACCGCAAACGCACGTTGAATGAGATGTCGGGGACACATGGCGCGCTACTGCCAATAGTCCCTGCTTTCGCTCATTCATCCCGCACATTTCGTTTGGTCCTGGGATGGTGATTGTATGGCAAAGGGGAAGAGCGCTCGAAAACCAAGCGGCCAGAAACCGAAGAGGGGTGGCGGAAACAGCGGTGGTCCCTCAGCAACGCTCATCGCCTTCCTTGTGGCCGTGCCCGTGCTGGTTGCAGCCATGATATGGCAGTCGCCCGTGAAGCTTGCGGACTTCAAGCTGCAGTGGCCCATTGCCTCCGTGCAGACCACCCCAACTCCCCAGCGACCGACCGCCAAACCCGCGGCTCCCGCGGCAGTACCCAAGACCCATCGGGAGGCACCCGCGGTCGCGGCCACGAAAGCACCAGAGGCGACTAGCGCTCCCGTCGCGCATACCTCAAGTGCGGTGCCCACCGTGTCTCCGTCTTCTACTCCGGCCAGCAAGATGGTGCTGAAGGTGCCCATCTACCACCAGCAGCACGCCCTCTCCTGTGAGGCGGCATCCCTCAGAATGGCCCTGGCGACCTTCGGGGTAGAGATGTCAGAGAACCATCTGCTGGCCGCACTGGCCCGTGATCCCACGCCTCGTAAGGTGGTAGGCGAGACGGTGCAATGGGGCGATCCAGATATAGGCTTCGTCGGCAGCTGGGATGGTGTTTACCTGAAGGATGGTTACGGGGTATACGAGAAACCGATCGCGGACCTGGCCCAGTCCTATGGGTTCGAGACGACAAAGTATGGCAAGAACGTCGATCCAAAACAGCTCTATGAGTCGGTGCGACAGGGGTTCCCTTCTGTGGTGTGGATGCCGTACGACATGGTCGTTAAAGGTCGAGGCTCCTGGGTCACTCCCGCCGGCAAGACGATCCCCTACGTGGTGACGGAGCATGCCGTCGTGCTGGCTGGAGTGGACGATCGGGGAGTGTACTATGCGGACCCCATGAAGCCGGACCTCCAGTTCGCCACCTACTCCTCCTTCGAGAAGGCCATGAGTGAACTGGGGGACAGGTTCGTCACCGTACGGCCGTAGAGCGGATCACGCCCCGGCGATCCCAAGAAGAAAACGCGACACGCTTCTTTCTCGGCGAACAGAACGCGACGCGACAGGCCGATGCAGGTCATGGGCGCCAGACCCGAACGAAGGGCCGGGCGCGCTCTTCCTGGTCCTGATCCCAGGTGAACAGGGGGAGGTTCAGTGCTCTAGCCGTAGTGGCGTAGACGGCATCCGCACCGTGCAACCGCGCCTCGGCCGCGAGGTTTGCCGCTTCCCTGGCCAGATCGCCATCTAATGCTACCAGCCGCAGACCGGGGATGCGGAGCATCTCCTGCACCGATTGACGGCCCAGTAGCGTCGATCCGGTGCGTCTCGCGATGGCGCCTGCCACCTCCGAAAGAGCCAGAGTTGGGACAGCCAGCGTCTCGCCTTCATCGATCTGTTCGGCTAACCATTGGCGGCTGGCCGGATGGTGCAGATCATCGGCGACAAGGCTGCTGACCCAGACACTGGCGTCTATGACCATCAAAGCTCCCTGCGGCCTTCTCGTACGGCATCCACCGCCGAGACACCTTCAGGCCACATGCTGCTGATGGACTTGCCAAGCCGATCCCATCGATCCAGGAACTCGGCACCGGAGTCACTCTCTTTCCATTCCGTCACCGGAACCAGCCTGGCCACTACTCGTCCATGGTAAGTGATCTCATAGGCATCGCCTTCCTCGCGGACCCGCCGCAGGATCTCGCTAGCCTGCTCCTTAAGTTCCCGAATGCCTACAGCCCGCACGACTCCTCCGAATGTGGTCACATTTGTAGTGATATTGTACCACAGCATTTCGCCAATGAGCCGGCAGCGGCAGGAGCACGGTGCGATGCCCCCGACCGTCGGCACGTGCCTGGGCCTACAGTGCTCCGGTCGTCTCCGCGCCGGAGTCCGTGTCCACCATGCGGTAGCGGTGGGTGACTCGGGCGGCCTTGCTGAGCATCGCCGAGGCGGGGCAGTACTTGGTGGCGGAGAGCTCTACCGCGCGGCGCACCGACGCCTCGGCGAGCCCCTTTCCCGTGACGACGTGCTCCACCGTTATATCGGTATATATCTTGGGGTGCTCACCTGCACGGTCCCCGCTAAGCCTGACTTCGTAGCCGGTCACCTGCTGTTGCATCTTGCGCAGGATCGATATGACGTCCATGCCGGTGCATCCGCCCAGGCCCATCAGGATCAACTCCATCGGCCGGAAGCCCAGGTCGCGCCCCCCCACCTCCTCGGCTGAGTCGAGGACGACGGTGTGGCCCGACGTAGCCGTGGCCTCGAAGGACATGCCTTCCTTCAGTTTGACGCTGGCTGAGATTGAGTTCGCCATCGATCGTTATCCTTTCCTCACCTGGCCATTGTAGTAGCAAGCGTGATTGTAGCGAGGCAAGCCGCAAACCGCCAGGGAGAGGCCCGCGAATGGATACCCGGTTGCATCATATTCGCTCCGGTGAGAAGCTATGAGCGCGTATCACAGACAGACGAGATCGGAGGCGTCCATGACCTGGGTACCGAAGCTAGAACTAGTGGTGCAGGGGAGCGGCGAGCGGATTGAGTTTCCGGTTCAGCGGCTGCTGAATGGGGGCTATGCCGGCAGGGATCAGGAGGCGGTCTGGAAACACGTCGAGGAACTCGCCGTGATAGGGGTCCCGGAACCCTCTACCACACCGACTCTGTACGCCCTGGGCAACAACCTGGCCACAACAGTTGATACCGTACAGGTACAGCACGAGACCACCTCCGGCGAAGTGGAGTACGTGCTGCTGATCGGGAATGGAG
>JAJYKO010000227.1 GCA_021788565.1 Chloroflexota bacterium | reverse complement strand
TGAGTCATGGTGTATCCGCACTTCTGGCATCGGCAGGTGGACGATCCGCCCTGGCCACGCCCTCCCCTAATGGATGTGGAGAGAATTCCTCCGAGAATCCCTCCCAGGGTGAAAAGCCATCGCCACCTGTTGTTCAGCATGAGTAGACCTCCTTGCCGGCCTTCTGGTCGGCGGCGGGGCGGAAAGGATCCGCCCCGCCGCCTCAGTACTACGCCGTGCCCCTAAGCCGATCCTCGAGCTCGTGCAGCCGCCGCTCGATGTCGGACGTCTCGGCCCTCAGCCGCTCCAATTCGCTCTCTTGGGGCTCTGAGGCTCCAGGGCCAGAGAAGGCTACTGCCGCTGGGACTACCCGGCCGGCCGGGTCCTGGTAGTGGGCGTTCGGCCCTAATCCGCAGCGGCAAGCTCCCACGTGGCGATATCCCGCGGGTGGCTGCACAGCAGGCGATGTGGCGGCCCCGGGTCCTCTCCAGCCTCCGCCGCCCGCCATCCCGCGGCCCCAACCTTTTCCCCGTCCGTAACCGTACCCGTACATTGCGTTTGCCTCCGTTCTGGAACTGCTCTCGGTCGCGACCGAGATTGTAAGCATATGCCCATAACGAATGTACGCCGGTTGCGCCTTGGTGTCAAGGGGTTTTGGCACGAATTACGAGCATATGCTCTCAAGTTGCGCCTACGGACCGTTGAACTCCCGATCTTTCCAGCGGAGGCCAGGCCCAGCTCAGTGGAGACGCGGTGCCGGCATGGGGTCATATGACACCGACGGGACAGGGGGCCTGGCCCTGCCTCGCCGGTGCGGAAGGAGGTATTGGGAAGGCGGTGCCCCGCCAGATCCCCTGAGTTAGTGCAACCTGTCACTCAGGTTGCGAATGGTGCCGTCCAGGTAGGCGCGAACGGCCTGGTCGATGCTGTGGATGTCGGTGATGATCGGCTCGATCCCGTAGCCCTTCAGGCTGTCGTAGGCTCCCCAGCCCATGCCGCCAGCCAGCAGCACCTTGCAGTCGCTGATGTTCGCGGCCATCTGGGAGTGCTTGTTCTGGGAGGCGGCGTCGTACCCGTGGGGCATCCCCGGCTGCTCCTCGTGGGGGTGGTCGCCGAAGGTGTGGTGGCCCACCTTGGGCCTCACCTCCTTAGCCATTACCTTGCCGTCCTCCACTGAGGCCACGACGTAGTACTGGGCACGACCGAAGTGCATGCTGATGCTCTCACCATCGTCGGAGATTACTGCAATCTTCATTGCTTGACTTGTCCTCAATTCTTTCGTTGGGCTCTTTCCCGCGTCGGGGCCATTAACTGTGACTGCGGGCGCGATGCGAGTGCTGCCGGGTCCAGCTCCCCGACTCCCACCCGCGCCGGGTGCTCCTGCCGCATAGCCGGGCGATAGGTGGAGATCGGCCGTCTTCTCCTCGCAGTTGGGGCAGGCCACAGGGATGCCTCCAGTGAGAAGCTGCTCCCAGGAGTGGCCACAACGCCGGCAGTGCAAGTGCATGGGCGCCACCTCGTAGTCCCCACCGTCGATCTCCAGCGCCTTCCCCGTGACCAGCGCCTCCGCTACCTTCCGATGGGCCTCGTCCTGAATCCGCTGGAAGGTCTGACGGGAGACAGCCATCTCCCTGGCAGCCTCCTCCTGCTCGAGCCCCAAGAGGTCCTTGAGCCGCAGCGCCTCCAATTCGTCCACAGAGAGCCTCACCTCCTCAAGGAGCCTCATGGGAATACCCCTGGGCTTGAAGTAGGTGACCCCCGGCACGAAACAGACCCTCCTGGGCTTCCTGGGTCTTGCCACCGCGCCCCCTTCTCATTATGAGCATATGCTCTCATCATCATATGCGGAAGTCCCCCCACAGTCAAGGGCTCTTCCCTGAGGCGCGGCCGGTAAGCAACCAGACCCCGCAAGGGTTAAGTCGGCAGTTACGACATCAGACCTCTCAGAAATGCTGTCGCCCGTGCTGGACCCTGCCGGTACATCACCAGAATGCCCAGCAAAGCCGGCTTGAACGCCATCCCGCAGAGATCCTTAGCGAATCTAGACGCTGCAATCTCTGCGGCAGCACGGATTGTGGATCGGTTGGGAAATGGCCCCAGCCGCCTGAGGAAATCCGGCACCATGGCCCGCTTTCACCGAGAAGAGCCGCGCTACTTGGCCCAGTCTGGCAGCCACCCATGGCAGCGTGAGTCAGGTACGGTGTCAGCCGCGTCTATTGACACCGATGGCCGAGGCGCCATAATGCAAAGAGTGAAATGCGTTCGGGCACGTCTCGTCGGCGTAGAACCGGGATCCGGCCGAGGGGGGGCACAGCGCGGCGGCGGCAGCCATTTTGAATGCATAGTGCTCGGAATACCCCCCCTGCCTCGGGTAACGGTTGGGCATGAAATGACGCTGGCTTCTTCATGCCGACGAGAGGTGCGGTCTCCGGGAGGACAATATGGCGGTGCAGGAACAACCTCGTGCACATGCCGCCCCTGATTTCGCCACTTTTATGGCCGATCACATCGACGAACTGGCCACGGCGTGGACCGAAGCAGTCCGGGAACAACTCCCTCACTCTCGATACGCCAGGATGCCCCGCGAGCAAATGCTGTCAGGGGCGAGGATTGGCTATGAATTGCTCGTCGGGCGGCCGACCAGCGAGGCTGGCTCTGGCTGGCCGAAGACGGGGATCCCATCTCCCAGATATCTGGTGAAGACCGGTTTCGACATTGAGGAGGTGATGGACGCCGTTCTGCTATCGCAGGAGATTCTGCTGGCTGTCGTCCAGCGAGATTGCCCGCCGGGTTCGTCAGCTGAAAGGCTCGGCATGGAGGTCAGGAAGAGGGAACACGGAATTGTGCGGGACTTCACGACTGCTCTGATTAATGAAGCCCGCCGGCAGGTCGCGGAGGAGAAAGAGAGAACCGCCATGATGCTCGAGGCGGCGAGAGCGGCCAGCTCGACTCTGAATTTGAACGGCGTTCTCAAGCGAGCGGGGGCGGTCCTGGCTGCGGCCACCGGCGCGTCCCATTGCTGGTTCTACATGATGCACCGGAGCGGAGGAAGCGGCGGGTTCTGGGCGGACTCAGGAGATCCCGCGCTCTCTTCACGCTCCCCGGTCGACTTCCCCGCGACGTTTCTGTACGCCCCCGTGCTCAAGAAGGGGAGGACAATCATCTGTGGTGACGTGCCGGGCGACCCTACTATTCAAAACGATTGGGCGCTTATGCACGGGCTGAAGTCCGTCCTATCGGTGCCTCTGATCGTCGAGGATCGGCTGGTCGGTGCCGCCGTGGCGCTCTGTTTCGCACGGCGGTGTCGTTTCACCCCGGGCCAGGTCGAGATGGCACAGGGCATCGCCAACGTGGTAGCTCCAGCCATAGAGAATGCAAGGCTCCACTCGAAAGTCGAGAAGATAGCCGTGATGGAGGAGCGTCTCCGGTTGGCACGCGAGTTCCACGACAACCTTGCGCAGGATCTGGGCTATCTGATCATGAAGATATCCACCGTCAGCGAGCAGGTAACGAGCCGCCAGGACGAGGAGGTGGAGGCGGGGCTCTCCGAGATGGCCCGGACCGCAGAACAGGCGTACCTGGACCTGCGCGAGGCGATCTTCGGTCTGAGGGTATCCGTGCACTCCGGCCCCGAGTTCTGGCCGGCACTACAGGAGTATGTGGAAGAATACCAGGCAAATTACGGAGTCGAAACGAGTTTGCTTGCTGACCAGCCCGCGATTTTGTTGTCCCCGAAAGTTGGTGTTCAGCTCTCAAGAATAATTCTGGAAGCGCTAAGCAACGTGAGAAAGCACAGCAAGGCTGCGAGAGCCTGGATTCGGGTCCATCAAGAAGATGGGCAGATCAATCTAACGATAGAAGACGACGGGCTCGGGTTCGACCCCGATGTGGTCACGAGCTCAGGGGGATCCCATATCGGCATGGAGGTAATGCGGGAGCGAGCCGAGATCATGGGCGGAGCCATCGAGGTGGATTCCGGACCTGGAAAAGGCACGCGAGTAACGGTTCGTTTGCCTATCGCGTGAGGAGGGCAGCAATGGGAGATTCGTTACGCATCGTGCTGGTCGATGACCACGTTCTGTTTCGTAAGGGCCTGGAGGCACTTCTGTCTTCGCGACAGGATATCGAGGTGATTGGGGAGGCTGGAGATGGCTTCGAGGCCATCGCCATGGCGCGCGAGAAGGTTCCGGACGTCATGTTGATGGATATCGGGATGCCGGGGTGCAACGGGATCGAGGCCGTGCGGGCCATCACTTATGAGATGCCCCAGATTCAGATCGTCATGTTGACTGTCTCTGACGACGAAAGGGACCTTTTCGAGGCCATCAAATGCGGCGCAAGTGGGTACCTGCTGAAGAATCTCCAACCCCGCCAGCTCTACGATCTGCTGGAGGGGCTTCACCGCGGAGAGGCGCCCATCTCGGGAAAACTAGCCGCCAGGATACTGAAGGAATTCCGTGAGCCGCATCGGGCCGAAGAGCAACATCGCGAGAACACTGAGTCGCTGACCCACAGGGAGATCCAGGTTTTGGAGAGAGTCGTTCAAGGTGACGGTAACAAAGAGATAGCCGAAGCACTCTGCCTTACCGAGAACACGGTCAAGATACATCTCCGCAATATTCTCGAAAAGCTTCACCTTCAAAACCGCGTCCAGGCGGCTGTCTACGCAGTGACTTCCGGTCTGGTGGCTAGGCCACCCCAATAGCACTAGGCTCGCCGAGGGATAGGTTCATCCCCCGTTCGGGCGAGGATCGTTGTGGACCATAGCCCAGTTGAGCTATAGAAAGATAGCTCTCACTTCTTCCTCAGTATTCCCCATTTCGGTATTTTGTCCCGGCGTCGCACGATGTTAATTATGGTGTGCACCCTTTTGTGGTCCCGTAGTTTCAGCAGGAGCGGCTGTGATCTCTCCACGATCACGAGAGGAAGGGACAGTGAAGCGCGTATTTATCATCTCCAGCGGCTCGATGTTCTGTGAAGGAGTCGAGAGTCTTCTTGGTCGCGATGCGAACGTGGAGATCGCGGGATCCGAGACAAACCTGGCAGATGCCCTCGCGCACATCGGAAGGCTTCAGCCCGACGTCGTGATTCTCGACCAGGACGCGTGGCCGAGCGAGCCCGGATCGGAGCTGATGAGCATCGGGGCACCGGCCAAGGAGATCAGGTTTATCGCGCTGAGTCTTCAAACCAGCGCAATTCGCTGTTACTCGAGGGTGAGCCGGTCAATCGAGAATGTTGAGGACCTGATGGAGGCAATCACACAGTGAACCTCCGGCAGCGCTACAGCGAAAGGAGTTCCTGATGGAGTTTGAGGGCCACGAGCACCACGGCCACAGTCATGAAGTTGCGGGATCCCCGCCGCACCCGGGGTTGCGCAAGCCCGTGACGATCGTCGGTGGTTTCCTGGGCGCCGGCAAGACGACTCTCCTGAACCGTATCGTTAACCTGCGGGAGAAGACACGATTGGAAGTCATCATCCGCGAGTACGGCGCCGTCGGTGTGGACAACGAATTGGTGGAGGACCGCACGGTACACGTCCATCTGGTTTCCGGCGCATCCGTGCACCACGACCCCCAGCTTCAGCTCTTCTGGGCGCTGGAACGACTCTACTCTCGATGCGACAAGACAGGTGCGAACCAGTTCTCGTGGGAGGACGTGGATTTCGACAGCGTGCTGATGGAAACAAGTGGACTCGACAACCCCGAGTGGATGGTGACGATGTTCTTTCTGGCGCAGCTGCGGGACCATTTCCGGCTTGACAGCTACATCGTTCTGGTGGATGCGGAATACGGGGAACTGAATCTGGACGAGTATCGGGTCGCGCGGGAGCAGGTAGCCTTTGCCGACATTATCATGGTCAATAAGATCGACCTGGTGGACAGCACCAAGCTGAGCAGCCTTGAGCGCAGACTCCGGAGCATCAACTCGTCGGCCGCAGTTTATCGCACGGAATACGCCGAGGTGGATCTTGACAAGATAATTAACTCCGGTCGGTTCGAGTACGTTCCGAGCCTGTCTGACGTTGCCCGCCGCTCCGTCGGCGGGGGGGACGGACAGTCGGGATGGGAGACGAAAATGGACGACATTAAGACGGTGGTCGTGACCGAGAGCCGCCCCATGGACAAGGAGAGGGTCAACAAGTGGATCAAGGATCTGCTCGTGAGCCGGGGGATGAAGATCCTTCGGAGCAAAGGCTTTCTGGAGTTCGAGGGGAGTGAATTCCGGTACGTTTTCCAGGGCGTTCGCAAGACCTTCCACTCCAAAGCCGACCGTCGGTGGGAACCCGGCGAGGAGCGGGGGAGCGTAATTGTGCTGATAGGTGAAGGGCTGGAAGACGAGGAGGAAATCCAGCGGTCCTTCAGTGCGTGTGCAGCGAACCACATCACCGTATAAGGAAGTCAACGAAGACCCAGGTAGGCACCTGCGTCTCGTGACAGGGGTCCCGAAAGACTTGCAAAAGGAGGTAATCGAGCGTGGCAGACGGAAGGGAGATCGTCGAAGAGGCCTACAAGATCGTGGTTGGCGTCTCCGAGGGACTGGGTGAGTTAAAGGGGAGCTTCACGGAGGAGACATTCGCCGACTTCGAGGGCTCCATCGGATCGGCCATCAAATGGGCGAAGCTGTGCAGAAACAAGGTTTGGCTCCGTGGCGCCGAAGGAACGGGCCTGGCACAGGGTTGTCTCGAAGCCGCAAAACGGTTGAAGGCAGATCTGGGAACGCCAGATACGGCAAACGAGGATGCGGCGGCCTTGGCCAGCGAGTTTGAGAGCCTGGCGAGGATTATTGCGACCAAAGTTCAGGTCATCACTTGAGATTGACCAGTGCAGCGAGTTGAACGTCCGAATCTCGCCGAGTGGGCTCAGAAGGCAGGCGACTGGGTCCCCGGACAATTCGACCATCGCCACACTGGGATGGAGGTTGCAAATTGACAAAGGTCCTGATCACAGGCGGAGCCGGCGGAGTGGGCAAAGAGCTAACGGCTGCCCTGGTCGAGAAGGGGTACACGGTACGGGTGTTCGACCTGCCCTTCGCAGACTTCAGCAGTCTGGAAGGCAGGAGCGGGGTGGAGATTGCCAAAGGTGACATCACCGATCTGGCCACGGTTCGCGACGCGATCGAGGGCATAGACCTCGTGCACCACGTAGCCGCTATCCTTCCCCCGGCCAGTGAAAAAAACCGGGAGAAGACCCTCGCGGTGAACGTGCAAGGGACCTCCAATCTGGTTCAGGCACTGAGAGCGCAGGGTGGCAAGGCCAGGATGATCTTCACGTCCACCGTGGCCACCTATGGCGACACCACCGCGGATCAGCCGCCAATCGGCGTCGGCCACCCACAACGCCCCAACTCGACCTACAGCGAGAGCAAGGTCCTGGCAGAGCGGACCCTGCTGGATTCTGGCGTCCCGTACACCATTCTGCGGGTGTCAGCCATAGTTATGCCGGCGCTCATGGATCCACCTGAGTGGCCGTTCTTGCCGGACCAGAGGTGCGAGTTCATCAACCGCACCGATGTTGTCGCTGCCCTTATCGCGGCCGTAGAGCAGGAAGCTGGTACAAACAAGGTCTTCAACATCGCGGGTGGAAGAAGCTGGCAGATGCTTGGCCGCGACTACGTCGAGAAGACCTTCAAGATACTCGACATACCGATCGAAGAGGCAGCCTATCCTGAGAAGCCGCTCTACTCGGACTGGTACGACACCACAGAGGGGCAGGCTGTACTCAACTACCAGCAAACACCGTTCCCGCGATTCCTGGAAATGTTCGAACAGGCGGTCGAGGAAGCCCTGGCTTGATCGGAACGGCCGGTCGATCGCACCTCAGGAGGGGGGGGGGTGATACAAGTCCGGATAGGTC
>JAJYKO010000226.1 GCA_021788565.1 Chloroflexota bacterium | reverse complement strand
GATTCTGCCAGGGCCGTACTCATGCACCTTCAGGTCATGAGTCCGTAGTACGTACTTGCCTCCGGCAACCATCGAGTTAATGGCATCGACAAGTCCGTCGTCCGGTGGAGAGCCGATGAGCAGGTCTACCGTATCCCTGGCGGTGCTGAAGCCCGTGTAGAGAATAAATAGCGAAACGGCAATACCGGCAAGTCCATCGAGCGGAAGAGCGACGAAATGCGATGCAGCGGTCGTGGCAATCACCGCGCTCGTCACTACAGTGTCATTCAGGCTGTCGAAGGCCACCGCTCTGTTTATACTTGAGTTTATGGCTTTGCCGATATATCTGTTGTACGAGTACATCCAGGCCTTCACCAGGACCGAAAGGCTCAGAAGCACGAGCAATACAGGGCTAAAGAGCACCACTTCAGGGCTGAGGACTTTGTTGGAGGAGGTTATCAGTAGCTGCAACCCAACTGAGAGGATTATGAAGGATATCACCAGGGATGCTATGTATTCGAGCCTTCCGTGACCGTACGGATGCTCATGATCCGGTGGGCGATTACTCAGCTTCACGCCTATGATAGAGACTACTGAAGAGCCCGAGTCGGTGAGGTTGTTGAAGGCATCCGAAATCACGCCGATACTATTTATAGATAACCCGATTGCCAGCTTCACGGCGAACAGAAGCAGGTTGCAGATAATGCCTAAGGCACCGGCCAATACGCCGTAAGACTCTCTCACGGACGTGTCGGTGATGTTCTGATAGTCCTTGATGAATGCCTTGATTATCAGCTTAATCATGATTTATGCGCCTTACCGGCTTGGTCGACCTGTAGGTACAGCTGTTTCACGGTCAGCCCCTGCACGATCCGGTTCACCGTGGCCATCAGCCTGTATCGGCTTCGCTGACGCCCGAGACGATAATGGGGCGTTATGTCTGGAAACTCTATCACGTCAGGAGCCCCGAGCGCATGGAGCGCCGGGAACCCCCTGACATCTCGAACCTTACTGGTTCCAGGCACTGCACCGCCGCCACCAGGGCTTGAGGCGTAGTGCGAGTGCGCAGATACGGCTAGTGCACGGAGGGAGCGAAACATGAATGCGGTAAGTACAGATTTCGGCGGACGGGTGGCTCTCGTCACAGGCGGCAGCGGCGGCATCGGGGCCGAGCTGTGCGTGCGGCTGGCCGGCGCTGGTGCCATCGTGGCCGTTCACTATGCCCGCAACCGTGAGTCAGCGGAGGCCGTGGTGGCCCGCATAGCGGCAGCCGGTGGTCGAGCTAGCGCCTTCGCTGCCGACCTTCGCGACGCGTCCGCGCCCGAGCGTCTCGTCGACAGCGTCGAGGTTGAATTCGGCCCGGTCGACATCCTCGCGGCCAACGCGGGTTTGGGTCGAAGGGGCACGTATGAGGACATCGACGCGGCTGCTTTCGACGAGACGATCGCCGTGAACCTCCGCGCGCCGTACCTGCTCAGCCGCCGGGTGCTGCCCGGCATGCGCGAGCGAGGTTTCGGCCGGATCCTGTTTACGTCATCGGGGGCGGCCCTGACCGGCGGCATCGTCGGACCCCACTACGCCGCGTCCAAGGCCGGACTGCACGGCCTCACCCATTTCCTCGCCTCGCGAGTGGCGCGCGATGGGGTGACGGTCAATGCGATTGCGCCGTCCCTGATCGAGGACACAGGCATGCTGCCGGGTGATCCCAGCGAGCTGGCCGCGCGAGTGCCAGTCGGGCGGCTGGGTAAGCCGGCCGAGGTTGCCGACCTCGCGATGGCGCTGCTTCGCAACGGCTACATGACCAACCAGGTGGTATCTCTCAACGGCGGGCTGCACCCGAGATAGCTCCCGGGTGTGGCGGTGCGCCAACGGCACTTGAAGGTCTCAGAGGAATTGACCCGTCAAAGCGAACTCTCCCGCTCGGCTGCACCTGCGTTCGGGTGGACCGCCATGCTGAGAACCAGGTCGCCCCGGAAGGTGTAGGCGTCGGCGATGTGGGAATCGGTGAGCACATTACCGTTGAGGTCGCGGACCACCTGATGGATCCCGACGATGACGCCATCGCCGTCAGGCACAAACTCGACAGGCTCCACCCGGGGATCGATGTCTCGGAAATGGTGCTCCCAGGCCAACGTTCGCGTGTTGTGGCATCGTTTGTGACAGTGACCCTTTTTGCCGCGGAGTCGTACAGTCGAGCAAGGGTGGTCGCTTCACCCGAATCCGAAGAGACTCGCTCGCTGCGTCAATGCACGTAGTTCACGGGACCTGGATCCCAGACGATACCGAGGAATTCGTTCAGTCCGGTGGTTTCTACCTCTGGGTCGAAACCGACACGCCGTCACGCCCGAAGCGCGACTCCACGGGCGGGGCGCTCCATCCCCGACAGCTGATCGATGCGTCCCTGGTGGCGTTTCTCGGGGAAAAGCTCGGCATTCGGGACACCTACGCCGAGACGATCTCCCGTGCACTCTGCTGCCGCTTCTTCCTGCTGCCGAGCGCCAACGGAGCGCCGCTGCCCTCCCTCGAGCTCCAGCACTATGTCGAGGAGGAGATCCCGGACGCTTTCGAGCTCATCTCCTGGCAGCTCTGCTGCTACGCGGTGCCCGACGTCATCCGAACCCTGAACGACATCCACTTCGTCGCACTGAACGCGGCCGAGGACTTTCAGCTCGGGGCGGATTTCCTCTTCTGGTATCAGTTCAGCCGGGTCATCAAGCAGGTGATCGCGCGCGCGAGCAGTACATTCCGGCGATCAAGTATCGGCAGACCTCGCCGTCGCGAGGCAGGCGCGCCGGGAGCACGCCCGCGTTTGAGCTTCATCCAGGATGGGAAATCCTCTCGAGTCTGTACGAGGCGGCCATTCCGAAGTACGTGGCCGCGATACCGGCGCTGTGCGCCGTGGGATCGACCGCCCCCGTCTCGACGGTCCACGCGAAGGAGCCGCTTCTGCGCAACTTCGCCGAGTGCCTCCTGCACGACGTCGTGATCTGGACGCCCCTCACCGCAAAGAACGACCAGCAGCTCGCCGGCACCTTCCTGTATCGCGCGATCTACCGCTATCGGCCGGATGCGCGCCCCCGCTCGCCAGCCGACGATCTGGACGAGTACCGCGCCTGGGCGGGCTGGCGGGATAAGCTGACGCGGGCGCAAGCCACCTTGGGGTTTACTCTGGGGTTCCAGCTGGAAGAAGCCCCCGCCGCCGACGTCGACGACTGGCAGCTTCACTTTCAGGTCTCGGCGAAGCGCGATCCATCACACCGGCTTCGGCTGGCCGACTACTGGGATCTCGGGCAGAGGGCCCGCGTCGATCTCACCCGACCTTTCGGCCCGGATTTCGAGAAACGGCTCTTGCTGGACCTGGGACACGCCGCCCGGATCTATCCGGAGGTCTGGCGCGGGCTGGAGACGAGCCGGCCCGCCGGCTTTCGCCTGACACTGGAGGAGGCGTTTTCCTTTCTGAGGGAGAGCGCATTGATCCTGGAAGACGCCGGCTACACGGTGAGCGTACCGGCCTGGTGGACGCCGGAGGGGCGGCGCAGGGCGAAGCTGCGCCTGAAGACAGCCCAGCGGCAGACGAAAGGGAAGACCGGGGCCGGCGCCGGGTACCTCGGCTTCGACTCGATCGTCGCCTACCAGTACGAGTTGTCGATTGGCGACGCGGCCGTCTCGGAAGAGGAATGGCGGCAACTGGTCGAGGCAAGGACGCCGCTCGTGCGGTTTCGAGGTCAAACGACACCTTCAAGGACTTGATCGAGCTCCGACGTGACGCGGTGCTGGAGTAACGAGATGGCAGGGTTCAGCCGAACGTGGTGGGGACAGCAGTTCATCGAGGCCCTCGAGCGATTCACCGATCCGGCCCGCCTGGGTCGCGGACGATCTTACGCGCACGGGGGACGGATCCTCAGCCATGAGATCAAGGGCGGCAAGGTGAGCGCCAAGGTGCGGGGATCTATCAATCCCTACTTCGGCGTGTACGAGGAGCCGATCTACACCACAACGGTCGCGCTGGAGCCGATTTCGCGAGCCAACTGGACCAGGGTGATCGCCGAGCTCTCGGCCTGGGCCGCGCCGGTGACGAAGCTGCTGCTGAACGAAATGCCCGACGACATCGACGAGACGTTCGGTCGCCTGGGACTCCATCTGCTCCCGGGTGGCCAGGGCGATTTCACCACCAGGTGCTCCTGTCCGGACTGGGCCAACCCCTACAAGCACGTCGCCGGGGTGTGCTGCCTGCTGGCTTCGGCACTGGACCAGGATCCCTTCCTGCTGTTCGAGCTACGCGGGCTCGCTCGAGATCAGCTCCGAGTCGAGCTGGAGAAATCCCCCCTGGGGCAGCTGCTCGCTTCCGAGTTCGATCAGCCGGAAATCGATGTGCGGCCGGCGCCGTCTTACTACACGCGGCCGGCCGTCGAGCCCGACGCCTGCCGCCAGCGATCGAAACGTCGCCGGCCCTCAGCGTCCGGGCACTTCTGATCAAGAAGCACGGCGACTATCCCCCCTTCTGGCCGAAGGATCAGTCGTTCATCGCGGTCATGGAAGAGCTCTACGAGCGGGTCCGCACCAGGAGCCGGCAGATGAAGTGAACGGGTCCAGGACACGCAACACGAGCGAGCGCGGAGTTGTGGCCTGTCGGCGAGCTCTGAGTCCTGGGCTGTGGAGCCCCAGTCCTCAGTCCTCGGCGAGGCCGGGGATGAGATCCGCAGCCTTGAGGACAAGGTCCGGAAAGGAAATGGGAGCGAGTTCATCGCCCCGTCGGGCGACCCGAGCGGAACGGTAGCCATCGGGGGCGGGATCCCTGTAGATGGTGATCGTCTCCTGCTCCAAGTCCACGAGCCAGACCTCTTGGATTCCGCTCCGGGCGTATAGCGGCACCTTGACGCGGCGGTCCGGGTCGGCTGAGGAGTCGGCCACCTCGACGAGCAACAGGATATCCTCTGGCGTGGGGTGGCCCGAGCCGTAGAGTCCCGCCCTGCGATGGACCAGAGCAACGTCGGGCTGCGGCTCCGAGTGCTCGCCCAACCGGACCGGGTTCTGTACCCGAAGTCGTGCCGCGCCACCGAAAGCGCGGAAGAAAAATTCGGTCAGGCGGTCCACGCACTCCGCATGGCGCGCTCCAATCGGCGTCATCTCCACTATCTCTCCTTCGATGAGCTCGACGCGATCATCCTCGCCGAGGATGCCGGCCAGGGCCATCTGGTAGTACTCCGCCACCGTGAACCGTCGCCTTTTTAGATCGAGTGCCATGGGACCCTCCTGCAGCGATTATAGCCCGGTTTCGGGATCAGGCAAGAGCAATCCTTCCTCCACGACCGCGTACTGGTACTCGCTCATGCCGTCCTCCTTCTGGGTTCTGGCAGGTAGGGAATCAATCCCTTGCGCAGCGCTTCCTCCTGAGCTTCCCGAGGCGCATACCGGATGTCCATGAGCAGGCCGTTGACCGAGAGCATCCACACATACGGATTGTCGTCCATCTTGCTTGGGAGGCACCAACGGGGATCCATTTGATACATTCCAAATGCCTTCGTGATGACTCTCGCCTTGGCGGACCCAGTGCCCTTGCTGACGCCGAAGCCCTCACACAACTCCCCGGCACTCATATGGGGGGTCTGCGTCTTGTCCCAAAGGAAATTTACGCTGCCCAGGGCGTACATGATGCCACAAGCCCACGTCAGGGGCTTGCCCTGAGCAAGCGGCGAGGGCCGCTTGCGGGCCAGGGCGGCTGCCAGCTTCCGACTCAACTGAGCGTACTCTTCGTTCAGGTGCTTTTTGCAGAAGGCATCCGTGGCCGCCACCACGGCCTCGTAGGTGGATTGCATCGCTTTCGGGACGGCTTCAGTTCTCTCCTTACCCGCTCCCTGGCTAGAGGCCTCTCCCGAGCGTCGGGTCCTGCGCTTTTTTGAGTCCAAGTCGGATCTGTCCGCGCTCGTGTCTTCCCACATCGCGTTCTCTTCAGCGATGAAACGCGTGACCTTTTGCCTGACCGACTGGTCGGGATCGGAGATAGCCTTCTTGGTTATCTGATAGTGCTTCTCGAGCCGTTGCACGTAAGCTGGGTCGGCCAGCATCTGCTCGACGACCGCCAGCAGAGCCTCGGCGTACCGACTCTGTGGGTTCAGAGGATCAAGCATCGGGCCGGTGAACTCGTCATCGCGGTCGAAGCCGTAGCTGATCGATGCCAGGAAGCCCGACTTCCCTTGCTCCAGCCTACGTCGAGAGATGACATTCAGCATGACCCGCCGGCAATCGCACTTGGGATCAGGACAGTAAGACTCCAGTAAGCCGTACTCGTCGTCTGGCAGCTCAGGATAGCCCTCTATTCGGATGCTGCGCGTCTCGGCAAGAGCCAGTTCCGGGTAGATCTCGGCGAACAGCATCATGGACATTCCCATCACCTCCACTTGACTGAAGAGCCATCTGCCGGCGTAATCTCCAGTCTCCTAGCCGCAAGTTTCCGGCCATCGCCAGACAACGCCCATGCCCACGAGGCTGCCCCAGGGTTGGTAAGCAGGCGTGGCCTGACCCCGGGCAGCCGGGCAGCCGAGCGGCCGCGGCCAACTCTGCTCACTTTCGGGACGTCTTACAGAGCTCTCATGTCGGAATGGTTCGCGGGGGCGGGCAGATAGGGTCACAGTCGGGGAGGGCGAATGCCTATCGGCCTTGGCGCCGCCCCTACTTGGGCCTTCACGCTGCGCTCGCTCGCGTGAAGCGCTCGCTACCGCCAGGCCCCGCTGAGCCTCCTGTTCCCCTACTCGCGGCCAGATCATGACCCTATTCGCGATACACCAGCCCGTCTGCTACTGGTGACGCAGGAGTCGGGTTACCCGCCACTGCCAGGTGGGCTCCACAATCGGCCCGGTCGACATAACGCCGATCTGCTGTGTCTGGTTTCCGAGCACCAGCGTGACTGTCCCGACCTTCGTTCCGGCGGCAAGCGGCGCCTGAACGGTGTCGAGCTGTATACTCGTCTTAAGCGTCGTTCCGGGCCAGACGAGCATCTCGACGTCCTGCGCGGGGACAACATTAATCGGATCCCCCCAGGCCGGCGTGAGCGTCGCCATGACATCCGTGCGGCTTAGGACCTTCGTCTGCTGGAAACTCGTGGCCACCGCTCGTGTCAAGGCCGTCGTCGCAGCCAGCGCGGCGTCGAGCTGATCCTGACCCAGTACCGCGGCATAAATCTCCGTCGGCTTGCCGGCGACTGGCTGGATCGAGGCTGAGACAAAGCATCCCCCCGCTTGGTCGGTCGAGCCGGTCTTGATTCCGATGTTTCCGTCCTTTCCTAGAATCGTGTTGACGTTCTTGACGGCTCCGGCAACTGGGAGTGTCGTCTGGACCATCGCAACCGTCTTGCTGAAGACGGGATCAGCCATTGCCTTGGCGCCCACGATCAGCAGATCGGACGGGGTGGAGACGGTCTTTGCCGAAAAGCCACTTGCATCGTCATAGTGAGTGTGGGACATGCCGAGCTCGGCAGCCTTAGCATTCATCTTACCGATGAACGCATCCTTCGACCCCGCGTCCCACTTCGCCAATAGATCGGCAATATTGTTCCCGGATGGAAGGAGAAGCCCCTGGAGAAGCTGAAGCTCGGTGAGCTTCTCCCCGACCGTAACGGGGACAATCGATTGATCTTGACTGAGATCGGTCTGGTAGTCGGCGACATCTTGCGCGGTGACCGTCACCTCCGGGCCTGGCTGTCCAGGGGTTAGCGGATGATCCTCCAGTGTAAGGAGCGCGGTCATAATCTTGGCCGTACTGGCGATTGGACGTGGCGCCTCATCGCCGTGGGCGCCCAGAAATCCAAACCCTTTCACCGAAACGGCCGCACTCCCCTTGCTCGGCCACGGTAGAATCGGCGTTGTTCCGAT
>JAJYKO010000225.1 GCA_021788565.1 Chloroflexota bacterium | reverse complement strand
AAAGACAAAGTACATCGGATCGAAGAAGAACATCACACCGCCTCACAATTACCGACTCGTCCATAACGAGTCAACATCCAGTGTTCAATCCTACCACGGAGCCGCCCCGGACTCAATACTCGCGACGCGGAGACGGGGGGAGTGGCTGGGAGGGCAAAGCTCCTGCTGAGCCGCCCGATCGCGAAGGACAAGAGTCCCTGTAGGGCGATCCCCAAGAGGCATGTCGGCTCGCCGGGAGGCTCGCCCTCCCCACTCACCCCGTCTCCCTGTCTCTCGACAGGCGGCTCCCCACGAAATCGCGGTGGCCGGCAACGAATTCTCGCACCGTCATGGTTCGGCCGCCCTCGGGCGCCACTTCTTCGAGGCGCAACACCCCGTCGCCCGTAGCAACCCCGTAGCCTCTATTTGATAGAGCAAGAACTGTCCCAGGCTCACTCCCGGCGGGCTCCTCTTGAGGCTCGCACGATACGATCCTCAACATCCGGCCCTCCCAGTAGCTGTAGGTCCCTGGCCACGGTTGATATGCCCGATTCGCCAACCATATCCTCCGCGCGGGCAACGACCAGTCGACCAGCCCTTCCTCCTTCTTGATGATAGGTGCGTAGGTGGCCTTCTCGGCATCCTGGGGAACAGGGTGCAGGCCGCCCGACAGATAGCACGGAAGCACCGAGAGCAGCAGTGCGCTCCCTGCCCGCGACAGACGGTCCTCCAGATCCGGGGTGGTATCCGACTCCTCTATCCTCGTCAAGCACTGCGCGAGGACTGGCCCCGTGTCCATGCTGGGCTCCACCACCATGATGCTGACGCCGGTGAACTCGTCCCCCGCCAGGATTGACGCCTGCATCGGCGACGCTCCACGCCAGCGCGGCAGCAGCGAGGCGTGGACGTTGATACATCCACGATCGGGCAGATCCAGCACCGAGCGAGGCAGGATCTGCGCATAAGCGGCCACGACGATCAGGTCCGGCCGCAGTTCCTCTAGCTGGGCGACAGGCCCTGCCTCCCTCAGCTTCTGCGGCGTAAGCACGGGCAGCCCCAACCGAGTCGCCGCCTCCACCACCGGCGAAGGCGTGACCTTCCGGCCCCTTCCTGAGGGGCGGGGTGGTTGGGAGACAACGCCAGCTACGTAATACCCAGCTCGGACCAACTCCTCCAGAGAAGGCACCGCAAACCGGGACGTGCCCATGAAGACTATCCTCACCGCTTCGGGAAACGTCTTGTCTAACCCCATGACCACGCACCACCGCGAGAATTATCAGTCATTGAGACAGCACCATCCGATCTCGGGTTTCAGAAGAGCCCCACGTTCAGCATCAACATCATACCACCGGCCGCTGTGCTATACTTCCAGAACTCAGAACTCATCACCCATCACTCGTCTGCGGCCATCAAGTCTCTGGGCGGAGGTGGACAATGGCGATCGCCGAGTCCGCGGAGTACCGGCTTGGCGTCAAGGAGATGCTCCCCGAGGACCGACCGCGGGAGAGGCTGCTCGCCCTCGGCGCCGGTGCCCTCTCCAACCATGAGCTGCTGGCCATACTTATCGGCAGCGGCACATCCAGGCTGAACGTCCTCCAGGTTGCCCAGGAGGTGCTCCGCCGATTTGAGGGTCTCGCCGGCCTGGCCCACGCCTCGGAGGAGGAGCTGTGCCAGGTTCCTGGCATCGGCCGCGTCCGGGCCGCCGAGATGAAAGCCTGCCTCGAGCTGGGCAAGCGGCTGATCACTGCCCCGGGGGCGGAACGCCCCTCCATCCGCTGCCCTGCCGACGCCGCCCGCCTCGTCCTCGACATGTCACTTCTGGAGCAAGAACAGCTCCGCACGCTGCTGCTGAACACCAAGAATCACGTGGTCGGCAGCCACGACGTCTACAAGGGAAGCCTCAACAGCTCGATGGTGCGCATAGGTGAGCTGTTCAAGGAACCGATCCGGCAGCATTGTGCGGCCATTATCGTCGTGCACAACCACCCCTCCGGCGACCCGTCCCCATCCCGCGACGACATAGAGGTGACGCGCCAGGCGGTACAGGCGGGTAAGCTACTCGACGTCGAGGTGCTGGACCACCTGATAATCGGCCGCGCCGACCGCTGGCTCTCCATGAAGGAGCGAGGCCTCGGCTTCGACTGAACCCTTCTCCCGTCCGGACTCGTAGGAGCCGGCTCCTGCCGGCGAACGTCCTCGTCGGACATATGGACCATCGCCGCCGGGAGGCGGCTCCTACGCTGACGTACCGAGCCGTTCCGGATCATGAGCGGTTGCACCCGATGCAGATTGGCCTCGCGGGTTGACGGTCGCAACCTGGCTAAGTATACTCTCACCACTAGACAATACTTGACTATCCCGATAGACAATACCGCCAATAACTAGACGGTGTTGCGCCCGCGAAGGAGACAATCGTGAGCGAAGAAGAGAAGAATTGGCACTTCGACACCCTGGCCCTCCACGGCGGCCAGGAGCCCGATCCGACCACCGGATCGAGGGCAGTTCCCATTTACCAGACCACTTCCTACGTCTTCAGGGATGCGGACCACGCGGCGAATCTGTTCTCGCTGCAGGAGTCCGGAAACATCTACACCCGTATAATGAACCCGACGACCGACGTGTTCGAGAAGCGAGTGGCGCTTCTCGAGGGTGGCGTGGGAGCCCTGGCCGTTGCTTCAGGTCAGGCGGCAGAAACCCTCGCTCTCCTGAACATCTTGCGCGCCGGCGACGAGGTCGTCTCTGCCACCAGTCTGTATGGCGGCACCTACAACCTGTTCGCCGTGACTCTGCCCAAAATGGGCATCAACGTTCGCTTCGTCGACCCTTCCAGGCCCGAGAACTTCAGGAGCGCCGTAACCGACCGAACCAGAGCCTTCTATGGGGAGACTATCGGCAATCCCAAGATGGACGTCCTGGATATCGAGCCTGTGGCGAAGATCGCCCACGAGGCTGAGGTTCCGCTTATCATCGACAACACTTTCGCCAGCCCCTACCTCTGCCGCCCGTTCGATTTCGGCGCGGATATCGTGGTCCACTCGGCCACGAAGTACATAGGCGGTCACGGCACCTCCATTGGGGGGATCATTGTCGATTCCGGGCATTTCGATTGGACCAACGGGAAGTTCCCAGAGCTTGTGGACCCCGACCCGAGCTACCATGGGGTCAGCTACACCCAGGCCCTTGGGGCGGCCGCCTACATCACGAAGGCCAGGGTCCAGCTTCTGAGGGACCTGGGACCGGCCCTCAGCCCGTTCAACTCCTTCCTGTTCCTGCAGGGTCTCGAAACCCTCTTCTTAAGGATGGACAGGCACTCCACCAACGCTTTGACAGTTGCGCGATTCCTGTCGGAGCACCCGAAGGTAGCCTGGGTAGCCTATCCTGGACTCCCGTCACATCCGTCTCACTCCCTGGCCGCGAAGTACTTGCGCAACGGAATGGCCGGCGGCATGATGGGTTTCGGCATAAAGGGTGGCCGGGAGGCCGGGCGGCGGTTCATCAACAGCGTCAAACTGCTTTCATTACTCGCAAACGTCGGCGATGCCAAATCCCTGGTAATTCACCCAGCGAGCACCACCCATCAGCAGCTCACAGCCGAGCAACAGGCAGAGGCTGGCGTCACCGAAGACTTCGTGAGGCTCTCGGTCGGCATCGAGGATGTACAGGACATTATCGCGGACATCGATCAGGCCCTGAGCAAGGCGTAATACAGTTAACGTGGGATAGCTGTCGCTAGCCTTTTGCTACCCTGCGCAAAATCGGCAGTTTGGGAACCTACGAGCCTTGACACCCTGAGGTAGAGGGAGTTACTATTCTTTTTGCCCCGAGAGGTCCGGTACGCAACACCGAACGGAGCAAAGGCAGCCGGCAAGAAAGAGAAATCCGGAAAGCTGGCGGACGGAAAAGGAGAGATCCGAACCGTCGGAAGCGGGAAGGAGCAATCCGGAACGCGGAAGCCGATGCAAGGTTTGGAAGCCGGCGGGAAGTTGACTGAGGGAGCCCGAAGGCGAAGGCCCGAGAGGCTCGCAGAAAGCACCGCCAGGATGGCGCGGACAGGTGACTGACGGCTGGCGAGGGCGTAAGCCTGAGCGGACGAAGGAAACCGGCGAGCGGATGCGGAAAGGTCACTTGGGGCATCTTTTTGTGCAGGGCCGGCGATAGATGCGCCGGCCCTGCTCCTTTCCTCGTGAACCCATCCTGCTAGCTTCCTTGTCCAGCCATCGCGTGCCATGGTATATTAGGCTCCGCTCTTGATAATTCGTGAGGGGCGCTGAAGCGCGTTCGGGCCCGGCCGAAGCCACCCCGCGGCGCCTCCGACAGCCCCGAATCACCGCTTTATGTACACGTGGGAGGAACCCGTGTTCAGTCCCATCAATTTCATCCTCGGCCTCATGTCCAGGGACATCGGAATCGACCTGGGAACCGCCAACACTTTGGTGCTTGTTCGAGGCAAGGGGGTGGTGATAAATGAGCCCTCCGTCGTCGCCATCAACAAGAAGACCAGGAAAGTGCTCGCCATTGGCGAGGAAGCCAAGCGCATGGTGGGGCGTACTCCGGCCAACATCGTGGCCATCCGCCCCCTCAAAGACGGCGTCATCTCTGACTTCGACGTGACCGAGCAGATGCTTCACTACTTTATCGCCAAAGTCCACGACCAGTTCGCCTCGTTGATTCCAAGACCAAGGGTGGTCGTAGGGATCCCAAGCGGGGTGACTGAGGTGGAGCGGAGGGCGGTTCACGACGCAGCCTGCAGCGCAGGCGCGAGGGAAGCCCTGCTCATAGAGGAACCGATGGCCGCGGCTATCGGTTCCGGGCTGCCGATAACCGAGCCCTCCGGCAGCATGATCGTGGACATCGGAGGCGGTACCACCGAGGTGGCCGTCATATCGCTGGGTGGAATGGTCACCATCCGGTCCATCCGGATCGCCGGCGATGAAATGGACCAGGATATCGTGCTCTACGTTCGGCAGCGCCACGATCTGTTTATCGGCGAGAGGATGGCCGAGGAGATCAAGATCTCAACTGCCAGCGCCCACCCCGCCTGCGACAATCGCAGCATCGTCGTACGCGGGCGTGACGTCCGCACGGGGTTGCCCGCCGAGATCGAGCTCACCAGCGCCGAGGTGCGCGAGGCCATCTCTGGTTCGATCAACGCCATCGTCGACGCGGTGACCGAAACCATCGAGGAAACGCCTCCAGAACTGGTTGCTGACATGATGTCCCGAGGCATCACCCTGGCCGGCGGCGGCGGACTCCTCCCCGGCCTCGATCAACTCCTCTCGGAGAAAACAGGGATCGCCGTCCACGTAGCCGAGGATCCTCTCCGTTCTGTAGTTCACGGCACTGGTCGCGTACTCGAGGACCTGGACATGCTGCGAAAAGTGCTGGTTGACGTCAAGGAGAGCAAAGGGCCGCGGCGCCGATAGCCGAGCGAGCGGCAAGAGGTGCAGCGGTTGGATCGTTCTGTACCGTGGTGGGTGGGCGCCCTCATAGCTGCCGTCGTGGTGTTGGTGGCTTTTCAGCCCGGCACTTCGAAACGCGTCGAGGATCTGGGTAGCCAGATCCTAGCCCCAGTTTCCTTCTACGTATCCGGCGCCAGCGAGTCGGTGTCCGGGTTCGTCTCCTCCGTCGGAAGCATCGGGACGCTTCGCCAGACTGTTCAGCAGCAGCAACAGGAGATCGAGAGACTCAATTTCGAACTGGTCCGAATGCATCAGTTGGAGCAGGAGAACGCGGATCTTCGCAACCTTCTCGGGTTCGAAAAGACCCAGCCGGGTCTGCAGCTTCTCCCCGCTCGAATGATGAGCACCGACGCTACCGGCATAGTAAGCTCGATCACGATCGACAAGGGAAGCCGGGACGGCGTGAAGGAAGACATGGGAGTAATCACCTGGAAAGGCCTGGTGGGCACAGTGATTCAGGTGAAGCCGGACTCTGCATCCGTGCTGCTGGTCACCGACGTCGGCAGTTCCATTTCCGCGCAGGTCAACTCCGGCTCCTCTCAAGCAAGGGGTATCGTCGGGGGACAGAAAGAAGGCACCCTCATCATGAGAGATATCCTGCAACAGGAGTCGCTCCAGACCGGCGACATCGTGACCACCCTTGGAGTAGGGGGAACCCTGCCAGAAGGGCTGCCCATCGGCCAGGTGCTGAGGGTACAGAAGCGGACCATAGACATGTTCCAGGAGGCGATACTGCAGCCGTCCGTGGACATGAACAATCTAGATCGACTCTACGTGATCCTTAGCTACCCAAAGGACTGACATCTCAACGCAGGGCGGGGGTTTATCCCCTGCCGCCTGGTAGACATCGCACAGGGCGGCGGGGCACACGTGACGCGAGCGAGCGCGGCGTAACGCCCGCCCTAAAGATAGGATTCGGATCAGCGGTGCAAACGAAGCGAATCATCATCATAGTCCTGGCCCTGTTGACGGCGGCGATTTTGCAATCCTCCATCGCCAGCCGGCCAATCCTGCTCGACGCCAGGCCAGACCTGGTGCTGCTGCTGGTAGTCACCTTCAGCGTCGTCCGGGGAGTCGGTGAGGGATTCCTCGGCGGCCTCATCGGCGGGTTCCTGGTGGACATGCTTTCCGCTATACCGTTTGGCACCGCCACCCTTGGACTGGGACTGATTGGGCTTCTCACCGGTCTGGGCGATGCCAATGTCTACCGCGCCAACTTCATGATCCCACTGATCGCGGTGTTCCTGGCCACGGTCTTCTACCACAGCTTTCTCATGCTCGCACTCCAAGCCGACGGTCGGACCGTCGAGTGGATCTCTACGCTGGCGCTGCAAACCATCCCCGGGGCGGTTCTGAACGCCGTACTGGCCCCAGTGGCATTCTATCTAGTGCGACGATTTGCCTTTCCGGGTGAAGACGAGGAGCGTTTCCAGTGGTAGAGAACGGGCGTCTGGAGCCGTTGGTACTACCAACAGACGGCAGTCGAGACAGGAAACCGAAATTCGACTGGAGGCTGATGGGCATCGAGATCGTTGCGGTTGTGCTATTCGCCATTCTGCTGGGCCAGCTGTGGAAGCTACAGATCGTGGAGGGCCACAGCTTCAAGCAATTGGCGGACATAAACCGATTTCGTGTGAGCCCAGTCGAAGCTCCCCGGGGCATCATCTACGACCGCAACCACCAAGTCCTCGCCTACAACACGCCGAGCTTCGTCGTTTCCATAGTTCCCGCCGCGCTGCCCAAGGATGATCCCAGCCCAGTCTATTCTGAGCTGGGCCAACTCTTGGGGATGGCCCCCGGCGACATTCAGAATAAGGTCGCCAAGAATAAGGGCGACAACTATACTCCGGTAAGCATCAAGTCCGACGTAGATCGGGACACCGTGATGAAGGTCGAGGAAAAGCACCTAAAGCTCCCAGGCGTCATCGTCGTGCCGGAGTCCTCACGCCGCTATCCTTTTGGCGAGCTGACCTCGCAGATACTTGGTTACATGCTTCCCATCACCGGAGAGCAGCTAGCCGCGAAGCAGGCCAACGACAAGGCCGCGGGATACCAGGCAGACGACAAGATAGGCGCTACTGGTGTCGAGGCAGCCTTTGAGAGTCAGCTGAGGGGCATCCCCGGCAAGAAACTGTACGAGGTGGACGCTACGGAGCGTCCAGTGGCGGACATTCGGGTGGATAGTCCCACACCAGGGCACAATCTCACACTGACCATAGACGTTAACCTCCAACGGGATGTGGAAAAGATCCTACAGGCAGGCATGGGCAAGTCCCAGTACGCCGTCGCCATCGTGATGGATCCGCGCAACGATCAGATCCTCGCCATGGTCAGCACGCCCAGCTATGACGACAACCTGTTCGCGGCAGGGATCAGCGAGTCTGACCTGCAGAAACTTCTGAACGACCC
>JAJYKO010000224.1 GCA_021788565.1 Chloroflexota bacterium | reverse complement strand
ATTTCGCCCAACGCCTTTCGGTCTATGGTACCGTTCAGCCGCTGAATGGAGGGACCGAACCTGTGCAGGATGGCCTGCCAGCCCTCGGTGCCCGGCTCCATCAGCTGGTGCACCAGCCGGTCCGCGTCGATCACCTCCGCACCCAGCTCGGCCAGCATCTTCGCCACCGCGCTCTTACCGCAGGCGATATTCCCCGTGAGTCCGATGAGGTAATTTGGAGCCATCACCCACCTCGGGGGCCCTTTGTTCATGCGGATGTAACCTGTCGCCACATTCTACATGCCGCCCGAATCGGGGTCCAGGGCCGGGGCGCGCTCTTTGCATCTACCCGGCTTGCCTGTCAGCGAGTCGTGCTGTGGGGCGAGGCTTGTCTCCCTCCGGCCCTCGTTGCGGGGTGATAGTTGCGCGTTGTGGTATATTTCTAAGGCTGTTTGTCCAATGGCACACAGCTATCGGAGGTGTTTGTGAACGTATTGAATATGGCGGACGACGAAACCATCATACTGCGGTCGCCGCGTGAAATTGACCGAATACGTGAGGCGGGCAAGATCGTCGCGCTCGCGCTTCAGGAGCTTAAGAAGGCCGTCAAACCCGGCGTTACGACTAAGGAATTGGATGACTTGGCGGGGAAGATTTTCCAAGAGCACGGTGCCGTTTCAGGATCCCTGAACTACCACGGCTACCCCGGGCAGATCTGTGTGTCGGTAAACGAGGAAGTGGTCCATGGTATTGGGGGACCGCGGAAGCTCCACGAGGGCGATATCGTCAAGCTGGACGTGGCGGCCTCTCTTGACGGCTACTTTGCCGACTCCACGATGACCTACCCTGTCGGCAAGGTCAAGCCCGAGGTGGCGCGACTGCTGAAGGTGACCGAGGAAGCGCTCTTCAAGGGGATCGACCAGGCGAAGCCCGGCAACCGCCTCAGCGACATCTCCCATGCCATCGAAGAGCACGTGCAGAAGAACGGCTTCTCCGTCGTCCGCGCATTTGTGGGCCACGGGGTTGGGCGAAGCATGCACGAGCCCCCGCAGGTCCCGCACTTCGGCCCGCCTCACCGCGGACCCCTTCTGAGGCCGGGCATGGTGCTAGCCATCGAGCCCCAGGTGAACATCGGCACGCGGGAGATAACCGTCCTCGGCGACCACTGGACCGCAGTCACCAAGGACGGGAAGTGGTCGTCCCATTTCGAGCACACGGTAGCCATCATGGCCGACGGGCCGGATGTCATCACCAGGTGGTGACGCGTAAAGGAATGTATCCGCGGGCTTCAGCCTGCGTGTAGCCTCGTCGGCAACAGAACGCACAGGCTGAAGCCCGCGGATACAACTACCTACAACCCTTAAAACAACCCGGCATCTGCCATACTCCCCAGCGCCCGATCAAAAATCTCCACCGCCTGCTCGACGTCCTCCGCGGTGTGGGCCGCGGAGAGCATCCCGCCGGCCCCCTGGATGTCGGCGCCGTTTGTCAGCATGAACCGTCTCAGTCCTTCGGCCCTCGGGCCGGATCGGGCGGCCTTCAGGGCGCTCGGGTCGTTGGTGCACATGCTGTGGTCGCAGCCCCATTCCTGGGTGCAGGGTCCCATGTAGATATGGAACATGGAGAGGTCGCCGTACACGCAGCCCGTCACGCCCCGACGATCCATCACGGCGTTCATGCCCTTACGGAGGGCCGATCCCAGCTGGGCAGCCGTCGCCTGGGGGCTACCGGTCGCGACGATGTTCAGGGCAGCCACACCGGCAGCGGCCGAGACCGGGTTCGCGTTGAACGTGCCCGGGTGGGCGATCTTCCGATAGCGGTTCCACTGGGCGTCGCCACTCTTGAAGGCCAGGTGCTCCATGATGTCGGCGCGACCCGCCACGGCTCCGCCTGGAAGTCCGCCGGCCAGGATCTTCGCCAGTACCGTCAGATCAGGCTTCACTCCGAAGTACTGCTGAGCCCCGCCGGGCGCATAGCGGAAGCCGGTGATCACCTCATCGAAGATCAGCAGCACGCCGGTGCGGGTTGTGAGCTCCCGCAGCCATTGTAGGAAGCCGGGCCGCAGTGGCACGGTGCCCCAGGAAGCGCCCGTTGGCTCCAGGATGATAGCGCCAACCGAGTCGTCGGACTCCAGAACCCACTCGATCCCCGACTCGTCTCGTGGGTCGAGGGGAACCACAGTCCCGACGACGGCGGCCGGGGTCCCTGGCGGTGGCACCTCGAAGGGCGGTGCCTGGCCCACCTGGGAGTAGTCGTGCCACCCGTGGAAGTGGCCGGTGAACTTGGCGATCTTGTCCTTGCCGGTGAACACACGGGCCAGCTTCATTGCCAGGAGGCTCGCCTCGGTGCCGGAGCTGGTGAATTTCACCATCTCGGCGGATGGCACCAACTTCTGCACCAGCTTTCCCCACTCCACCTCCAACTCAGAGCCGGCCCCCGGGTGGGTCACCTTTGGGATCTGTCGGACCACCGCCTCGACCACGGCTGGATGGCTGTGGCCCAGCAGCAGGGCGCCGTGGCCCATGACGAAATCGATGTACTCGTTCCCATCTACGTCCCACTTGCGGCCACCCTGGGCGTGATCGATGTAGAGGGGAAATGGTGTCATGAACCGGGAGTCGTGGGTGATCCCGCTCGGGAAGACCTTCTGCGCCTCGGCGTAAAGTCGAGCGGAGCCTGGACGGCCCTCGACGTACCTATCGCCCTGGTTCGCCATGACGCGCCTCCTTTGTGTGAGGGGTCCGCTATCAGCTGTCAGTCATCAGTCATAAGGTACGAGAGCAAGTCAGGCCGGCTGTTTTGTGCCGACGAGCGACTGCAGGAGCTTCAGCTCGTCGAGCAGAAGCCGTGGCATCAGGAACTGCTCGTGCACTCGATCCCAGCCTCTTCTGGCTATAGCTTCGGCCTCTTCGGGATGAGTCAGAAGATAGTGGGTTCGATCGGCCGCCTCCGCCACCGAGTCCACCAGAAAGCCGCCGACACCATCCTGCATCTGCAGCCGGATACCGCCGGTGCTCCCGGCCACCACGGGCGTCTCCTTCCACAGGGCCTCCGAGACGACCAGGCCGAATCCTTCCCTGATGGATTTCTGAATCACCACGTCGGCCATGCGCTGGAATGCATTCACCTCGTGCGCATTCACCCCGGTCAGGTTGGTGAACACGAAAAGGTCCGGATCCTTCTCGTCCTCTTCGCGTATCGTCTTGTAGATCTCCCAGGCTTCCGGGTCGTCATCGGCCATGGCGCCGATCAGCACGAGCTGAACTTCAGGCACGCTCTTCTTAACCTTGTGGTACGTCTCTATTACCCCCTGAGGGTCCTTCCACGGGTCAAACCGGGACACCTGGAGGATCATCGGCTTCGTCAGGTCTACCCCGCATTCGGCCACGACCTCGTGGCAGAGGTACCTGGGAAGAGACCTGTTCTTGGCCGTGAGGGGATCTATGGCAGGGGGAATGAACGCCAGGAACGGGCCACTGAAGCCCGCGGGAGCAAACTGCTGCATGGTGAAGACAGCAGCATCGTAGTCCTGGAGCAGAGGTTGGAGAAAAGCCCAGACTTCAGGGTCAGGCTGAGAGGTGTCGATGTGACACCGCCATATCCACCTCGACCCGGACCCGGGAGAGAAGTGGCGGATGGCGGCCGGCTGCGGGTCGTGGACGATTATCGCGTCGAAATGATCATCCAATCCCTCGGCACAGCGCTTGTTAGCCTCCATGTAGATGCGTTGCTCTTCCTCAGTAAGCCCTCCGGGTTTCCCCTGCAGGGCGTTGTGGATCTTCTTCGTGACCTCAAAGAACCGCTCGTTCTTGCAAAGGACACGCCACTCCGCCTGAATTCCGACGTTGACTTCCAGGGACACGAGGGAGTTGAGCAGTTCCGCGACGCCGCCACCCGACGCCGATGAGTTGATATGGAGAAGACGCAGCCCTTGGAGACTCCTTGCAACCGCCGTGATCTCCTCGACCGCGGCGGCTCCGATGATCAATTCGTAGTCCTTCAGCGCCTTGCGCTTGAGGATGACACGGTGAAGCTGAGCCATCTTCCCACCTCGATCACGTGTTGGGTTCATACTACATCATGTCAAGCAGGGATGCGGAAAAGGAAACGCAAATCCTGAGTTATCTGGACAGCAGGTATGAAAAAGGCCGGCGCTACTTCAGCATTCCGATCTCCCTGTAGTACCTTTCGGCCCCCGGGTGGAGAGGAATGGGCAGGTCCTTGACGGCGCTTTCCTTGGTGAGCGCCGCGCCCAGTGGGTTGGCCTGTGCCAATTGCGTCTGCTTTTCCATGAGAGTCCTCGTTAGCCAGTACACAAGGTTGCTGTCCAGATCCTGTCGTACGACCAGGATAGCTTGCACTCCCACGGTGTCGACTGGCGTCGCGACACCCTTGTAGCTGCCTGCCGGGATGATAGCGGGCGCAAACCCTTTGTAAGTAGAGATCACTCTCTGAGCGAACTCTCCACTGATGGGCAGCAGGCCGATCTTTGTAGAATTCGCGACATCGACAATAGCCGGGCTGGGCACACCGTCCGTTAAGCAGAAGCCGTCGATCTGCTGGGACTTGAATGCGTCGACCGCCTCGGTGCTGGAGAGGAAGAGCGCCTTCGTCAGGTCCTTGTAGGCGATTCCGTCGGCCGACAGGATCTGATTGGTATTGGCCTCACTTCCCGAGCCGGCGGGTCCCACGGCGATCTGCGCCCCCTTCATGCCGGCGACGCTTCTGATGCTCCCTGAGTTCACGACCCACTGGACCAGCTGCGGATAGAGCACCGCTATGGCGCGAATATTGGTGATCTTTTCGTGGAACATCTCTCCGCCATTGTATGCGTAGCTCGCGATGTCACTCTGCGCGAGGGCCATGTCCACCTGGTTGGCACCGAGCGAGCGCAGACCTCCCACCGATGCCCCGGCGGTCTCCGGCGCGACCTTTACCTCCTTGAGATTGGAGGACCAGACTGATGCCAGGGCCTTGCCATAGCCGTAGTAGCTCTCGTCAGTCCCGCTGGTGGCCAGCGAGAGGGTGTACTCCTTCGAGAGTGGCGGGGTGTCTGTAGCCTTGGCAGTGGTAGAGCTCGGCGGGGCCTTGGTGGCGTTGGCGGACGTCGGCCCGGGGGGAGTCGGCGGACCCGGGCTGCAGGCCGCCACGAGAAGGGCAAACGTGACCAGGAGGAGCATAACCAGAGAAAGGCGGCAAGAGCTGGGGAGATTCTTCTTCAAGTTCAATTATCCTTGGACTGGGCATGAGAGTGGGAATCAAGGCCACTTAGCCGGAGCAGGTCGAAGCTTTAGCCGGATACGTCGGGCAGACCGACGATTGCTCCCAAACAGGACCACCAGCTAAAGCCTCGACCTCCAAAAATAGAAAGCAGCCTCGGCCTCCTGGCTCCAGGAGGCTTCGTTGTGGCTACTGATTATACAGGTATGCGCGGCTCCAGGGGAGATGGCTCTCGCCGGACCTGTCTGGCTTGCTCAGCAGCGTCTGGTGAATGCTCAGGCGAGCCGTGGTGAACGCGTGGGCACATCCGGCCATATATAGCCGCCATACCTTGTATGTGCGCTCATCCACCTGCTGTCGCGCCTCCTCCTCGTGGGCCTCCAGCCGTTGCACCCAGTGCTTGAGGGTGAGGGCATAATGCTCGCGCAGGCTCTCCACATCCCGCACCTCGAACCCGGCTCGCTCCGCCATGCCGTCCATGTCTCCCAGCGGGATCAGTTCGCCATCGGGGAAGACGTATTTGCGGATGAAGGCGCCCCTCTGGAAGACGTAGCGGTCCAGCGGGTTCACGGAAGCCTTGTCGCGGGCCGCGGCGGTGATGCCGTGATTCAGGAAGAGGCCCCCCGGCTTCAATGCCTGCCAGGCCGACTCGAAGTAGGTCGGCAGCTTGGTCCTTCCCACGTGCTCCACCATACCCACGCTCACGATCTTGTCGAAGGGGCCGCTGGCGGCCACGTCGCGGTAGTCCATGACGACGGCCCGACACCTGTCTGACAGCCCCGCCTCGGCGATCCGCTGGTTGGCAAGGTCTGCCTGAGGCTGACTGAGGGTAATGCCAAGGGCCTGCACGCCGAACCTCTCGGCGGCATGCATAATCATGGCGCCCCACCCACAACCGATATCCAGCAGCTTCTCGCCGGGCTTCAACCTCAGCTTGCGGCAGGTGTGCTCCAGTTTCGCTTCCTGGGCCGAGTCCAGGTCCTCCTCGCCCGTGGGGAAGTAAGCACAGGAGTACACCATGCGCTTATCCAGAAACAGCTTGAAGAAGTCGTTGCCCACGTCGTAGTGATAAGTGATCGCCTTGCGGTCTCGTTCCTTGGAGTGCTCGGCGCCGCCCAGGTCCGCGCGGTGTCGGCCGGCCCCGGCATGACCGTTGCCCGCATGCTCCTTGGGCAGGGACATCAGTTGTCGGGCCAGCCCCACCAGATCGCCGATCCCCAAAGCAACGTCCTCGAAGACGTCGCCCAGCCGCATCGCGGCCACAATGTCCCCCTCGAGGTCCCAGTCGTCGTCCAAATAGGATTCGCCGAGGGCCAGCTCGTTGGGCGGGAGCATCATCCGCCGGAGTGCGCCGGGCTGCTTCAGGACCAGGGTGAAATGTGTTTCCTTCCCCGGATCGGCGGGGACCGATGTGCCGTCCCAGAGCCTTATGGCGAAGTCACGGGGTCCATATCTCGCCAGCACACGGTTGAGAATGGAGAGGGTGAGGGCGGAATCTCTCAGGTTTCCGCCCGACGGCGGCAGCTCGCTGGGAGCTTCAGAAAAGATTGTAGATCTGGCCATCTCCGTACTCCTTTCCCTTCGCTTGAAGGGTTGAGCCTGCGACCGCTGGCATCGCGTCGCGCAGCCGTTTCGGGCACGAGAGGATGAGTGTTCGACACACGGCCAGATGGGAGGCGAATCCGTGTGACAACCATCATCTCGCGGACTTCCCGGAGAGTACTCCCCGGAATATTCGGTCTTCCGCGACCTGTTGCCTTCGCTGTGCTAGCTTGATGCCAGACGTCCGTCGCTAGGGCTCAAAGTGGTTGTTCACGCCAAAAGTATAGCACTTTTAACGTGACTCGAAAACGTAACTCGAGCGAGCAAAATTGTTCATGCATTCAGTGTGCCGCGAACGCGATTATCGGGCGAGACGAAGGCAAAGCATCTTTCTGTTACAATCCCTACTCGTGAAGACGATGGTCGTGGTTCCAACATATAACGAGAGAGAGAACCTCCCAAGGCTGGTTCAACAGATGGAAGAGCTCAGCCTGGGCATTGACATCCTGATCGTGGACGACAACTCCCCCGATGGCACCGGGCGGCTGGCGGACGAGCTCGCCGCCATCCATCCGTGGATCCAGGTTATCCACCGGCCCGGCAAGCTGGGGTTGGGCACCGCGTACGTCGAGGGGTTCGTCTTCGCTCTGGGCAAGGGCTTCGATGTCATTGGCGAGATGGACGCCGACCTCTCACACAACCCGTCCCACCTACCTGCGATGTTGAGCGCACTGGAAGACGCTGACCTCGTTCTCGGTTCGCGCTACATACCGGGTGGAGGGGTGCGCAACTGGGGAGTGATGCGCAAGATGATCAGCAGGGGAGGCAGTGCGTATGCGAGGACTATCCTGGGGGTCGGCGTGCGCGATCTGACGGGCGGCTACAAGCTCTTTCGCCGCGAGCTGCTGGAGAAGCTGAGCCTCGGCAAAGTCCGCTCCAACGGCTACTCCTTCCAGATCGAGCTGACCTACCGTGCCATCCGTCAAGGATTTCGTGTCGTGGAAGTCCCAATCGTGTTCGAGGACCGGCAGGTTGGGAAGAGCAAGCTTTCTCGCCACGTCGTGGTCGAGGCCATGCTGCTGGTCCCCCGCTTGAAACTGGAAAGCTGACGCCCTCCAGTTTCAAGCGACCTCGT
>JAJYKO010000223.1 GCA_021788565.1 Chloroflexota bacterium | reverse complement strand
TCCTCAAACCATCCCGATCCCATCCGCTTACGGAAATGGGACGCACACCTGATCAAGTCTGTCTAAGCCAAAGCCAGGATGAAACCCGCGGGGTCTCGGGGATCACGGCGCGCCAGTTCAGGATCAGGGGCCAAAGACCCCGCGGGTTTGGTCGCCGCTTTACCTTAGGTCACAATACTCGCGGAATGAGCTAGACTACGGCTCTGTGACGGTGGTCCCCGTGAAAGCAGGCGAGCGCACGGTTCACGCCGGCGGTCGATCAAGGGGCCGCCTGGGTCAAATGTATCCCCGTTAAAGTCGGGGTCAGGGGCGGCCCCGACTCTAACGGAGATGCGTCGGGTTCTGAGGTGAGTGGTGGCTGACGCAGGGCGCAAAGACGCCGAGATCAAACGTATAGACGCGGGCGATCCCGACTATCCGGGCACGCTGAACGCGTGCCTCGGTGACGATGCGCCACCCTCGGTGAACGGCATCGGCGATGTGGGGCTACTGGTGCGGCCGAGGCTGGCTTTCTTCTGCTCGACCCGCTGTCCGGGGAGCCTGATCCTGCGGACCTACGACCTCGCCCAGCTGCTCCGCCAATCCCCGCTCGCCGTCGTTGGGGGATTCCACACGCCGATGGAGCAGGAATGTCTGGCGGTGCTGCTGCGGGGACCGGAGCCGGTGATCCTCTGTCCGGCTCGTAGCATGGAGCGGCTGCGATTGCCCGCTGAGTATCGGGAGCCGCTGCGGCAGGGACGGCTGCTGATCCTCTCCGGTTTCGGCGAAGGGGAATCGCGGGTCACCGCCGAGACGGCGGCCACGCGGAACCGCTTCGTGGCGGCCCTCGCGGACGCGGTCTTCGTGGCCCATGCGGCGCCCGGCGGCAGGACGGAGGAGGTGTGCCGCGAGGCGATCGCCTGGGGAAAGGATCTTTATACCTTCGAGGACCGCGCCAACGAGAATCTGTTGGCGATCGGCGCGGTAGGGGTGGAACCTGGGATGTTCCTGAAGGGGCTGCCCGAAGTGAAGGCGATGTGGGCCGAGGCGTAGGGGCACCCCAAGCGGGTGCCCTGGTCGTGGTCGCCGAGTGGGCACCCGAGCGGGGCTGGCGGCCCCGCGGGGCCGCCGCTATACCGAGTTTAGAGCTGCCCGTCAGTCACTGGTGGGCAGGTGGACGTACATGGACTGCAGGCAGACCCGCCCCGGCCCGGTGAACCGGTTCCACACCAGCTGGCCGGCGCTGGCGAACAGGCCCGTCTTGAGCTGCTGCATCATGCTCTGCATCCCCACCGTTCGGTCCTTGTAGACCCACCCTCCGGGCTCGATGTCGATCTGCTCCCCGTGCTCCAGGTTGATCTCGAACAGGTTGCCGTAGCCGTGGATCCAGAGCATTCCCTCGGCTTCGCGGCAGCTGAAGGTGTCGATGAAGAAGCCAGTGCCGCCGAACAGCATGTTGGAGATGCCTTTGAGACGGGCGAAGGAGTAGTCCACGCCGTCGGTGGCGGCGAGGAACTGGTGCTCCCGCACGTCCAGGATATCTCCGGTCCGCATAGGTATGCCGACGACGTGGCCGGCGCCGTCGCGGCTGAATGCTATGCGGCCAGGCCCCCTCGCCTCGGTGATAAAGACGGGCATTCCCGCTATCATTCGTTTGAAAGCCCCCTTGAGACCCTTAACCCCGATCTGGACCGATGGATCCTTCCACAGGAGGATGTGGTGCTCGAAGTACACCGGCTCACCGGAGAGCTCGACCTGGAGGGCAGGGACCAGTTCGCCCTGGACATGGTAGGTCACGCCGGCGTAGGTAGCGTCCTGGACAGACGTCGTGAGCAGTTTAGGGACAGACATTGGGGATACCTCCTGTCAATTTTACCGCTTCCCCGTCTCGAAGTAGTCGTAGGCGTTGCGAGCGACCTCGGATATCGTGTCCGCGGCCTTGTTGTAGTCGTCGATGTCCTCCGTGAGCACAACCGCGACGAAGGCACCGTGGGGGGCGTACACGATGCCCGCGTCGTGGCGCACATCCGTCAGCTCTCCTGTCTTGTGAGCAACTCGAGTGCCGGCAGGAAGCAGGTTCGGCAGCCATGAGGCTTGCTGCTTCTGGCTCAGGAGCTGGATCGCTTCCTGGGTTTCCTTACGGTTCAGGATTTTGCCTGTGGCCAGTTCCTCCAACAGCATCCCCATTTCTCGAGGGGTGGTGGTGTTCTCGCCCGCGGGGCCGCCCCAGTCCTTGGTCGGCCAGCCGATCCGGAGGCGCGTCACCTGCAGGCCATTGGCCTGGAGCGTGAGGTTCACGTTGTCGGTCCCCACGAGGTCCAGCAAGGCCAGGGCCGCGGTGTTGTCGCTGACGCTGATCATGTAGTTGACCAGCTGCTCCACGGTGAATGTGTGCCCTATCTGCGCCTGAAGAACTCCGGACCCATCGGCCCAGTACTTCTGCTTGAGGAGAATGGGCGTGTTCATGCTCACCATGCCGACGCTTTCCTGACGGAGCAGCTCGATGAGGATCGGCACCTTGAAGAGCGATGCGGTGGGAAAGACCTTATCCTCGTTGGTGCCCGCCGTAGCGCCTGTCTTGAGGTTCTTGACGTATATGCCGGTGGTCCCGTTAGCGGGATCGACGGCCTTCTGCACCGAGGCAGACAGGGCGGCATCCGGGTGACTATCCTGGCCCCCCTCCACCACATCGGGGGGTTGAAGGGTAAGGACATCGGCGCCCGGCTTGCTCGCCAGCTCGGCGCGCCCGGCGCTCACGGCATCCCAGGCGGTGGAAAGCACCCGAGCGCTGAGGACGAGCAGCAACACGTAGGATATCAGCTGGGCAACCCGAAGAGGACGCGAGAACCGCTTGACGGCCTGATGCCTGGGGGCGCTGCGCCCGTCCCGGCCTCCGGTCCTCGAGACGCCGGGTGTTCTCGAATCCTCGCGCCGCTCAGGAGGCGCGGGGACTCGCCCGCGCTGGCGGGGGGGTGCATCGATGGAACTGCCGGACAAGCTCGACTTGCCGCGGTAAGACGGTCGTCTATCCAATGGGCCGGATCCAGCTGATCGAAGGTAGAGGCCGCATTCGTGCCATGGTAGCGCCTGGCGGCAGGATAGGCAACAGTCGAAGCGGGCTCGAAGGTTGCGGGAAGCTGGACTGGCGAGAATTCGCGAATGGGAGGTAGCTACGATGACCACACACGCTGGCGAGCCGGCAGAGCTGCTGGGAGAGCCGAAGCTCCTCGAATACGAGGAGGACGAGCAGCGCTACAGCGCCCACGTGCGAGCAAGGTTAATGGAAATGCTGCGGGGCAACTGCGATAGCCTGGAGCTGGTGGCTCGGTACCACCAGGAACCGCGCCGGTTGGGGGTCCTGCCTATCCCGAAGGACGTTCATCCCGATGCGCTGCGGTTCGGCGTGGTGGAGAAAATCCTCACGGATTGCATCCGTTTCCTTCACGACGGCAGCGAGGGTGGACCGGTGACGCAGGCCAGGGACGAGGCGAGGGGCGTGGTAGTCCGGCTGCAGGACTTTCCTACCCGTTTCCCTCACATCGTCCTGGAGCGCACCGACGAATACGACGGCACCACTCTGAAGCCTATTAAGAGCCTCTGGTGCGTCTACCGATTGCAGAACCAGCGGCGCAACATCCAGATCAACCGGGTGCTGGACGCCGTGGGCGTCGGGCTCAATGTGCTGGGCATGTTTGGAAGGGCGTAGGTTGGGAGTCGCCCGCGCTCACCTGCTCGCTATCGTCAGGCAAGCAGCTCCAGCTTCTCGCAGACGGCGTCGCCCAGCTCGGCGGTGCTGGAGGAGCCGCCCAGGTCGCGGGTGAGCACGCGCCCCTCGGCGAGGACGGCATGGACAGCGTCCTCGATCAGGGTCGCGCACCTGGTCTCGCTCAGCCACTCCACCATCATGCCGGCCGCGAGGATGGTAGCCACGGGGTTCGCTATTCCCCTGCCCGCGATGTCCGGCGCCGAGCCGTGGATTGGCTCGAAAAGCGACGGGTTGCGCCTTTCCGGATCCAGGTTGGCCCCCGCCGCGAGGCCGAGGCTGCCGGTGATCATCGCCCCCTCATCCGACAGGATGTCGCCGAAGAGGTTGGTGGCCACGATCACGTCGAACCGCTCGGGCTGGCGGATCAGATGGGCGGTGAAGGCGTCGATGTGGAACTTCTCCGCCGCGACGTCGGGGTAATCTCGCGACACCCCGGCGAACACCTCATCCCACAGGGACATCGACTGGGCAAGAGCGTTGGACTTGGTGGCGGCGGAGACCCGCTTCTTGCCGCCGCGCTTCCTCGCCAGCTCGAAGGCAAAGCGCATCACCCGCTCCGCCCCCTTGCGTGTGATCACCGTGGTGTGTATCGCCAGCTCCTCCGGAGTGCCCGCGTGGAGCCGTCCGCCTATTCCCGAGTACTCCCCCTCGCTGTTCTCTCGCACCACCACGAAGTCGATGTCGCTCTTATCTCGTATCGGGGAGGTCACACCGGGAAGGAGTCTGAGGGGACGCAGGTTGACGTAGAGATCGAAGCCTTTCCGTATCTTGTGCATGAGCCCCTGCGAAGAGATGTGATCCGGCACACGGGCGGGGTCGCCGTGGGAGCCGAAGAAGATCGCATCGAACCCCTTCAGGGTCTGGAGGCCGTCTTCGGCCATGGCGACGCCGGTCTTGAGGTAGTAGCCGGCACCCCAGGGGAACTCGGTGAACTCGAAGGCGGTGAGCCCCAATTCTTCCAGCTTCCTGAGCACCTTAAGCCCCTCGCGAACCACTTCGGGCCCGATATTGTCCCCTGGAATGACCGCGATTCGGTGAGCCATCACATGCCTCCTCCCACAAGTTGGAATCTACGCGACTTCCCGCGCTGTAAACGTCATTCCTCTGAAAAAGGGGTGTTACTCCTCGTCATCCCCGCGAAGGCGGGGATCCAGGCCAGTCGCTGCCACCGTGGATCCCGCGCTTTCGCGGGCATGACGGACCTGGCCTCAGACGTTTTCGACCAGGTCTTCTTCCTCGGGCATTATCTCCTTCAGGGCGCGCATCAGGGCGATCACCTGCCGCTGCTTCTTCTGGCGCAACGCCTCGACGTCCCTGCCGGTCCAGTCGTAGAAACCCTTGCCCGCCTTGGCGCCGGTCTCACCGCGCGCCACCTTCTCGGTGATAATCGGCAGCGGCGCCTTCGCGTTGTCGAGGGTGGGGTAGATGGAGGCCGCCGCGGCGCAGTGGACGTCCAGGCCGCCCCAGTCCCGCTGCTCCAGGATGCCCACCATGGGCAGCCGGATCCCGATGCCGAGTCGAAGCGCCCGGTCCACGTCCTTCGCGCTGGCGATCCCGTTGGCCACCATGCTCATGGCCTCCCTCGCCAGGGCCGACTGGAGCCGGTTCACCAGGAAGCCGTTGGAGTCCTTGCGGCAGATCACGGGCTCCTTGCCGCACCGCTTCCAGAACGCCGCGGCGGTCTCGGCCACCTCATCCAGCGTCGCGCGGCCGTAGCCAACCTCCACGAGAGACACGACGGCGGGTGGATAGAAGAAGTGGGACCCGACGACCCGCTCGGGGTGGTTGGTTCGCGCGGCGACGTCGCTGACGCTGAGGCCGGACGTGTTGGTGGCGAGGATGGCGTCCACAGGTGCGAGCCGATCGAGGTCCGCGAAGATGGTCTGCTTCAACGCTAGCTCCTCGAGAGCCGCCTCGACGACGAGCTGGGCATCCCTCACGGCCTCTTCCATGGAGGTCGTGAACCGGATTCGGTGGAGGATAGGCGCCACCTGATCTTCGGCGAGCATGCCCTCCTCCACGAAGGCATGCAGACCGCCCCCGATCCGCTGGCGGCACTTTTCGAGCTGTGATTGGGATAGGTCCACCACCATGACCCGGCAGCCGGCCTGGGCCATGACCTGGGCGAGCCCCGCGCCCATAATCCCGCCGCCGATCACCGCGGTCCGTTCGATCTCGTTCGCGTGCATATCCGCGCCCCTCCCGTAAAGTAGGAGCCGCCTCCAGGCGGCGATGGTCTGCGTGCCCGAGGAGAACGTTCGCCGGCAGGAGCCGTCGGGGACGTTCGCCGGCAGGAGCCGGCTCCTACGAGCCTTCTGGCCGCCCGCAGCCATATGGATTGCCGAACAGCTCGGGCCTCCGTTGGGGTGCCATCGTAAGGGACGGCGCGTGGTTGCGCAACCGGCGGACGCCCGTTTTTGGTAGGATACCCGCCCGGAGGTTAGGGCATGAAAGTCGTCATCCTGTGTATGGGCTCTCGCGGGGACGTGCAGCCTCACGTCGCCCTTGGCGAGGGCCTGCGGCGGGCAGGTCACGAGGTGCGCCTCGCCACCCATCCGCTGTTCAAGCAGCTGGTCGCGGCGCGCGGACTGGAGTTTGCGCCGTTAAACGTAAATCCTCAGGAGATGCTGCAGGGGGAGGCGGGGCAAGCGTGGCTCGCGGCCGGACGCAACCCCGTCCGATCGATAAGAAGCTTCATGGTTCTGACCCGCCCGATGATCGAGCGGGCCCTCTCCGACTGCTGGGACGCATCACAGGGGGCGGAGGCGATCATCTTCTCCATGCTGGCTTTCCCCGGATACCACATCGCGGAGAAGCTGCGGATACCCTGCTTTGCCAGCGGTCTCCAGCCCTTCACCCGCACTCACGCCTTCCCGGCGCTTTCCATCCGCTCGCCGGGCCTGAAGCGCTACAACTGGCTTACCCACCTCCTGGGAGAGCAGGTGGTCTGGCAGCCCTTCCGCCGAATAGCCAATCAGTGGCGCAGGGAGTTCCTGGAGCTGCCGCCGCTGCCTTTCACCGGTCCCTATATGAGGTTCCTCCGCCAGCGGTTGCCCTACCTGTACGGCTACAGCGACGCGGTCGTGCCCAGGCCCGCCGACTGGCCGGACTGGCTTCACGTCACCGGATACTGGTTCCTGGACCGGCCGGAGGGCTGGGAGCCCCCAGCAGAACTGGCGAGGTTCCTGGAGGCGGGGCCGCCGCCCGTGTACGTCGGCTTCGGCAGTATGATCAACGACGACCCCGCGGCGAAGTCGGAACTGGTCGTGAAGGCGCTGGAGATGGCCGGACAGCGAGGGATTCTGTTGACCGGCTGGGGCGGCCTCGGTGGGATGAAGCTGCCGAGGACGATCTTCCAGCTGGACTCGGTGCCCCATGACTGGCTCTTCCCGCGGGTGGCGGCCGTGGTCCACCATGGAGGAGCGGGCACCACGGCCGCGGCGATGCGCGCGGGCGTACCCTCTGTCACCACGCCGTTCCTGACCACGCCCTTCTTTGGCGACCAGCTGTTCTGGGGGGAGCGGGTGCGGAAGCTCGGGGTCGGCTCCAGACCGATCCCGATCAAGCGGCTGACGGCCGATGGTCTGGCCGCGGCCATCCACACGGTCGTAACGGACGGAGACATCAAGGCGCGCGCGGCCGCTTTGGGCACGCGGATCCGCGCCGAGGATGGGGCGCGCCAGGCGGTCGAGGCGTTCGAGCACCACCTCTCCGGCCAGTCGTGGCAGCAGGTGTGGTCGACGTGGTAGAGCGCCGCCCGACGGCGTAGGGGCGGCTCGCGAGCCGCCCCCACTCGGGCGAGCCCGCAAAAGGCACCAGTCTTGGGCCAGCTCCGCTGACCTACAGCTCAACCGCGATGGGGCGGGAGATGCGCATCTCACCACGGCTGACCTCGCAGCGGTAGGCGAGCACGTCGATTTCCCCCGCCACCTCGCGGAGGGTGGCGGCGAAGAGGGGATCGGCCGCCTCGAAGGGCCGAAAGGAGAAGGCGTCGCCCCGCTGCACCACGAACACGACCGCCGCTCGATGCCCGCTCTCCGAGGCTCGGCGAAGTTCCAGCAGGTGCCTCGTCCCGCGCAGGGTGGGCGCGTCCGGGAAGAGGGCAACACCATCCTGGACAAGGTTGACGGACTTCG
>JAJYKO010000222.1:7194-7896 GCA_021788565.1 Chloroflexota bacterium | reverse complement strand
GGGGGGGCGGGGGGCAGAGCCCCCCGCAGCGGCGCCCCCTTGGTAACAACGCGATGAACGTTTCGGCGCGTGTTGCTGCGGATGCTCGCAGGTCTTTGCTGTACCGTCTGAGGGAAACAGCTCGCCCATTCCAGCTCAACAAGAACGCGCGCAAGTGTGGACGCGTGCCGCACGGCGGAAGCGTCCAGATTCGTCGCCGTGTCGAGGATGGCAGGGCGCACTATCACGGCCTGACCCGGTGTGCGTGCTGGCATTCCTGCGCGGTGTGTGGGTGGCAGATAGCCATGCACCGCGCGGCGGAGGTGCGAGGGGTTGCGAACGCGCACCGCGCAGCAGGCGGGACCGTTTACCTGGTCACGTTTACCTTACCCCATGACCTAGGCGACCGACTGCAACCGCTCTACACGGCAACGGTGGATTCGTACCGTTACGGTCACAGCGGTACGCCTTGGCTGCGAATGAAGGAGCGCATTGGGTACGTCGGGGAGATCCGGGCCCTCGAAGCGACGGTTGGCGCCAATGGATGGCACCCGCACCTTCACGCGCTCCTGTTCACTACGCGAAGGCTGACAGCTGAAGAGTCGGACGAGCTGCGGTCCTACTTCTACCGCCGTTGGTCTGAGCGCATCGTGCGTTTCGGGTATCGGGCGCCGTCGCCTGAACACGGCGTCAAGATCGTGGAAAGCCAGCGCGACGATTACC
>JAJYKO010000222.1:0-7184 GCA_021788565.1 Chloroflexota bacterium | reverse complement strand
TACCTGGCGAAGATGGGGTTGGCCGACGAGCTGGCGAAGGGTGCTGGCAAGGACGCGGCCGGAGGTTCGCGCGCGCCGCTCCAGGTACTCGCCGATCTCGAGAGTTACGGCGATTCGGCCGACCTCGCGCTGTGGCAGGAATGGCGCGAGGCGATGCACGGTGCGCGGCAGCTTACCTGGTCGCGCGGGCTACGGAACCGCTACGCCGTCAGCGCTGAGAAGACGGACGGTGAGATCGTGGCGAGTGAATCCGACGGGGTCGAAGAGGAAGTGGCCGTGATTGCGCCCGACACGTGGTATGCCCTCTTAGGTGCCGATGCGGACGTGACGTGGCGGCTTCTTGATGCTGCCGAGAGCGGAGGAGCGGGCGCAGTCGAGGCGCTCATCGAGCGGACTCTACCGAATCCTCGAAGACGAGCAGCGTAGTTGCTGGAGGTGTCGTCCGCTGCGGAGCGGGACTACCAAGGCTCGGCTATCACGGACACCGCAGCGGGCGCACCTGCCTTCGTCTTGCACTGACCCTATCCGGCCTAGTACCCAGCCGCCGCTAGCACCACGGATACGCTACCTTGAATGCGCCTGAACAGGACCTCCATTTGTCGTTCGGTCAAGGGAGTCTTGAGCTGGTGAACGATCTCATTCGCGGGGAAGAAGGTGGCCTGGGCTAGCTTAATGTCGTGTTCGGCCATACGTGCGTACGAACCGACCGCTACGTCTCGAAAGATGTATGTGAGCCTCGCCGCCCTCTGGTACTCGCCATCCTGCTTGTAAGCATCCGGGTTATCTAGAAACTCATTGAGAGCTTCGTCCGGCGCGAGCTGCCGGAGCAAATGGTCGAACATGGTGCGGAAGGAGACTCCGGCGTGCCTGATCCAGCCCCGTTGGCTGGCTCGTATTGCCGCTAACCCTTCGAGATACGCGTTGGCGAGATCTGCGTTGACCCGAGATAGACGCTCCTCTAGCTCGTCACCGAGAGCGTCCAGAGTCTCGTCTGCGCTCGGTTCGCTTTGGGCCTCTCTCCGCTTATCGTCTACCCCCACCATCATTGAAGTCGCTTGGATCTGCGCGTAGGGCTCGATGGCGGGTGCTGAGAAGAGGAAACTGGTAGGCTCGACCCTACGGCTCATTGCAATCTCGGCATAGACCGAGGCGCCGATACTGCTGAGACGGGATAGGTCAGCCGTGGTAACCGCGATGTAATCTCTAATGTCCGGGGTGGTCGTGAAGGACAGGGCCTCCGATGTGATGCGTGACGCCGCAAGGGTCGTATTGATCAGGTTGGATACTGAGTTGATTCGAACCTCAAGGTGGCCGGCAATACCTAGAAGTTCATTGACACTTCCGAGAGCAGTAACACCCTGCTGTCCAAAGAATGGTAGCTGAGAGCCCTGAATTCGAAGGGCGCCCATGGTATTCAGGTCGAGCCCGGCCAGGTGGTGCGTGTCTACTCGGGCTGCGGAAGCAAGAGCCGACGCGGCGTCGAGGTAGGAAGTCGTCGCGGCGACCGCAGATGGCATGCGAAGGTAAGATGCCAGCGTCGTTGGTTGAGCCAGCAGGGAGGACGCAATGGTGTCGAAGCGACCTATTGCATCGGCGCTCGCCACCAATCTGTTGATCCCAAGGGCATCCGCTGAAATTCGGGATGTCAGCGTAGAAAACTGGTCGAGCGATATATCAGGGAGCCGCGTCGACAAGACGCTGCTGATATTGGATGAGACAATGAGTGCGTCTGCGCATAGATCTCTTGATATGCTGGAGATCATGGCAGACTTTGTGATCCAGTCGGTGGGTACGGTGTAGGCCACACTACTGCCGAGCGCAAGTTCCGCGGCGTACTTGCCCCGCACTCCCCCGCTGAAATCGTACTCCGGCCGGATGTCGGAGTCTTGACTAGGTTCCTTCTTCATAATTGCGTCGCTCCGCCCGGCTAGCGCGCCGGGCACTGATCAAGCGAATGCGATCTTCCCTATCCGTGTGCGCCACGACCAGTATCCGGTTCCGAGACGAGAGACCCACAGTGATGAATCGCTCTTCGCCCACTGAATGATCGGGGTCCGGGATGGTGATTGACAGGTAATCTCTGAACACAGCCGTTCCCTCTTCGAGCGAGACACCGTGTTTCGCAAGGTTCCCGTCGGCCTTGTCGAGGCCCCACTCGAAGGTGCGACTCACGCATGCAATCTACCCGACGCAGGAACGATCTGCATGCAGCGGCTTAGCTTTGCCAGTGGGGCGGGCGCTAGCCGATATGTAGCTGCCGCAAGTAGCGAGAGCGCCAAGCAGGTTGGCGTCTGCCGGGCGCTCTCGCCTGACGGGGATACTCCTATGCGGCCGTCTTCTTGCCCAGCCTCCCCAGGCGCTGGGCGATCAGGCTCTCCTCCGCCAGGAGGCCCATCAGCGCAATCGTCAGCGACTGTTCCGTCCTGAATTCGTTGTCCACTTCCTGGGCCGTAATCATCGTCGTCAGCTTCTGGGAATGGGCCACCTTGCAGGCCGCCACCTCGCCGAACACCTGCATTACCTCCTTGCTCACCTCGTCTGCCAGGTGGTCTGCGTACCGCTCCTGGTGGTAGCGAATGATCTCTTCGAGGATCGGAGACTCCTTGTTAATGACCACGGTCGGCCCCTCAGGGTCGTTTTCGGCCCACAGCGCAAGGTGCCACGGGCGCTCAAACTCGTCCTTTGCCCCGAACCGATACCGCGGAACGTCAACACGTACCTCGCGCTCGACGTACGCGCCGTCTCCTCCAGGCCTTACCTTGGGCGCGAGCTGCATCTGGGTCTTCCGCCGCCTTCTCCGGGGCAGGATGAGGTCGCTAGGCTCCGGCGTAGCCTCGATGCTCACCTCCTCGGAGACTTCCGCGACCTGCTCGGTTTCCGTACCCGGATTCACGACTTCCCGCTTCCTGCGGGGTTTCACGAAGACCCTGACCTTCCAACGATCACCGAACTTGTCCTGCAGGCGCTTGCGGTATTCCTCATCCTCGATCGTCCCACCTTCCTTGCCGCGTGCGGCTCGAATCGCAGCCAGAACGGCGTCGGGAATGCTCTCCGCGAACTCCCGACCCCAATCAGCCAACGGGAGGTCGACCCCTTTCTCTCCGTTCCCCGTGAAGATCAGGCGGTTTCGACTCTGGTCCGGGTGAATACCCCACGTGCTTCCGCGGACGCCGTAGAGCTGTGGCTCAAGGATGAGCGAGAGGTTCTGCTGAACCTGTCCCTCCACGATCCCGAACCACCGGAAGTGAGCCTTGTGAGTGGTGAGCTGATACAGCTCGCCCTTGTACCGGATGGCAACGTACCCGCTCTTGCGAGCGTAGCTGTCGACGGCGGGGCGCTCACCCTCCCAGAGGTACCACTCGGTCTGCACCCGTTCCTCGTCGAGGAGCACGTATCCCGACCCTCCCAGCTTCCCCTTCCCAGCCTCCACGTCCTCAACGTAGTGGCGCGCCCCCATGATCCGCCGCCTGTTCGGCCGCCGCGAATCGTCCTTGTCTGCGGGCCCCGTCGGCCAGCTGTTCTTCTTCTCGCTGCGCAGTTCGACAACGTGAACTTCCTTGTCGGACAGGTCCCAGAATCGGCTGTTCAGGTACACGGAGATACCCTTGATGCTCGCCTCTCCGGCCGCGGGGTTGCCCAGCACGGTGTCGGGGAAGGCGTCGCTACCGAGCAGCACTACGACCGTGCCGTGGGCTTTCACCCAGTCGGGGGCGACCGCGCCCCAGTCAATTGGCTTTTCTCCCTTTTCCCAGTCCACCGCCGTTGGATCAATGACGCAGGTCTTCTGTCCCCGGATCTCGAAATCCATGAGCTCGTAGTCGCCGGACTCCGGATCGAGCACGATCCAGATCATGGCGGCAAGACCTTCCTTGTACGAGATCACGACGAAGCCTTCCGGGTTCCACGGTAGAGACGCGATCTTAGCGCCTACTCCGAAGTTGTCGTGGATGCCGCCGATGACCTTCGCACCCGCTCCCAGGTGAGAGAAGAAGCGCTCCAGCTCGCTAGCGTCCATGCCGATACCGTCATCGGCAATCACGCGCCGGTATACGCCCAGGCGCTCCACAGCCTGCCATTCAAGGCCGAACTCAACACGGGTGGCGCTTGCTTCGAGGGAGTTGCGGAGGATTTCGCGGGCCCACTGATACTGCCCGCAGGCCTCGTACATGCGGTTCACGAAATGTGAGGCACCGGTGATGCCGATTTTCATGGTCGTCTCCATCCGTCACTAGGTGAACTAGGGTCGGTGTGCTTGTAGGCGGTGTTTGGCATGGCCGAAAGGGTCATGACGCCCACTGCCGTCTGAGCACGTATGGCAATCTCGGTTCGCTCCCCCTTTCTCGGTATGAAGTGCCCGTAATATACCGAGAGACGGGCACAGCAGCCAACCTAGCTCGGCGCTATGGTAGTGGGCTCGCATGAGGCCTGCCAGGTCAGTCCACTCTTGACGCTGACTAGGACGACCTTGAGTCTCCCAGCCGCCATCGCCCGCTCCTGCAATTAATAGCTCAAAGTACTTGACACGATTATTCAGGCGTGGTACCGTACGTACGTTATGGAAGACTACCCTATCCCTCGCCCCGAACCACCGGCCTTCTTCTTCCCTTGCCCGGTGTGCGGGGAGTCCCGCCCCGTACGGCAGACGAAGGCGAACAAGCCGTACGTTCGATGCGACCCCTGCGGGGTGCAGCTCTTCGTTCGCGGCGAAGAGGGAATTAGGCGATTTGCCCTCGCGGTACGCACGGCGGACAACAGGGCTCCTCGCGAAGTACTGCCGCCCGTCCGGGAATCGCGGAAGGTCCCTCGGGGCCGACCAAGGAAGCCGCAAGAGGTTCGACAGCGGGTGGCAGACGCTGTCGAGAGGGTCTTCGCGGAAGAGGCGCCGCTCGGGCCGTTGAGCGTCGCTGGCAATCGGAGGTGACGTAATGGACAAGCGCGAACGGAAGCATGACTGGTGGGAAGTCGTTGCCCCCCATCCGCTGGAGGACGTACGGCCATGTGATCTGGTGGTCTGCAGGGAGTGCGACGCCGTCCGTCACGTCGGCGATCTCGCTCTTGAGACCCGGCCGACCGGTCTCTTCTCGGAAAGCGTCGAGGGAGTCTTCTGCCCGGGGTGTGGTCAGCGTCTCTTCGATCGGAAGAGCTGGAACGACCATAAGCAGGAGCAGGATGTGTGGGACGGCGAACAGACGGAACGATCGGCGAAGCAGGCCGAAGAAGACTTGAAGGAGGAAGAGCGCTCTAAGCGCTCGCGCCCTCCGGCAGTCGCGGTGGCCGAGGGGGAAAGCGCGTAAGAAAGTGATCGCTTTCACGCCGCCTGCGACTGGAAGAGAAACAGACGAACAGCGAAAGGAATTGGTGTTCCAATGACGGATGCATTGCAGCCAAACGACAGCTCCGCAGCTGACTCGAAGCCAGGGTGGACCACCAAGGACACGGTTACGACCCTGCTTGTTGTCGCAGCTGTGATTCTGATCGTCGCTCTAGTCCTGATGCCGTACGGGCCTACCGGTATTGGCTATCGGTAGCATCGCAGAAGAAAAACAAGTCGCCCGCGCTTCCCCGGAAAGGCCGCGCGAGCGACGAAAGGAACGACGAATGAGTATCGCTGGTCCGCAGCCGGGGCGCAACGGCCCCTCTCTACAATTGATCGCGGCCGACGAGCGCCATGAAGAGCGCTATTTCACGGCCCTCGAAGCTGCGAAGTACCTGACGATTTCGTTGCGCTCCGTCCAGACCAGGGTTGCCGCGGGGGAGATTCCTGTTGTCCGGATGCGACGGCCGGGAGCCACAAGAGGCCCGGTGCGCTTCCGCAAGTCGGACCTCGACGCGTATGCAGCACGTTGCGTGGCCGACCCAGTTGACCGGAGGCCGCGTACATGAGCTGGCAACACGGCCGGGACCGCTGGGCCTGGGTGCGTCTGCGGGATGGCTCCCGGGTGCGCCGGTCGCTCGGAGCGAGCGACAAGAGCACGGCACGTGAAATCGAGAAGATGCTTGAGACGCTCCATGCCCGGCGCGAGTGGCAGCTTATAGAAGCCGCGACGTTCGGGCCGTCGAGTATCGGCGAACTGTACGACCATTGGCGCCGCGGAGACGATGGTATTGCCGAGCTGCGCAGTAGGCTCGGAGACGTGGACCTAGCACAACACGTCGAGGGCTGGGCTCGGTGGGCAGCGCGGCGCGCGAGCCCCGGAACGGTCGCGAAGTACCGCAAGCAGCTCACCGCGCTTATACCCGAGGGCAAGCCTTCCCACCGTTCGGAATTCACCAGACGGCACATCGCTGCGGCGCTGGCCGCTCTTCCCTGCTCCGGCTCGACACAGCGGCGCTACCTCGCTGCCTGGTCGTCGTTCGCCAGCTACCTCGTTGACCTCGAAATCCTCGACGCGAACCCGCTCCGCTCCATTCGGGCGCCTCGCAACAATCCACCCCGCGAGCTGTGGCTTGCGCTCCAAGACGTTGTGCGGCTGGTGGACGCACAGCCCGAGCCCTTCCGCGCGCTCGCAGCTCTGAGGGAGGGCGCGGGCGTCGAGATTTCCGCCGCTTTGACCGTCCGCCGCGCTGACGTAGACCCCAATAGCTCAACCGTATTTGTGCGCGGGACGAAGACAACGGCGCGCACGCGGATGGTTGGCGTTGAGCCGTGGGCCATGACGAGGCTCGCCGAGTACATCCGACGCGCCGCTCTCACGGACGCGGCGCTTCTCTTTGAAGGGGTCGTCGCGCGACGGGCGCTCGACGTACAGCGCGCCGCCCTCAAGGCGCTCAAGCTCGACGAGAGCTACACCCTCCACGATGCACGGCACAGCTTCGCCGTGCGGCAGATGAAGGCGGGCGTGGACCCACAGATCATTGCGCACAACCTCGGGCACAAGGACGCGCTCATGGTGCTCAAGGTGTACGGGAAGTACCGGCCGACGACACAGGACTTGGCCCGCGCTCAAATTCGGGCGGTGCCATGAGCGGCGAGCTGGTCACACCCGTGGTCACAACTTGAATTGTCGCGACAGACTCTGAGAGAGGCGCTCGGAGTGCTAACTCGTTGCGTCAGTACGAAGATGCCCGGGGCGGGACTCGAACCCGCAGGGGGTCGCCCCCAGGGGATTTTAAGTCCCCCGCGTCTGCCGATTTCGCCACCCGGGCCGAGAGCGGGAAACGGGACTCGAACCCGCGACCCCAAC
>JAJYKO010000221.1 GCA_021788565.1 Chloroflexota bacterium | reverse complement strand
AGGCGTCAACCAGCTTGCCGTAGTCATACATGATGTCCTGGGGCGTATAGCCAGCGTTGTACGCCGGGAAGAAGCCCACGAACGGGTAGACGGGCACCCTGCCAGGTGTCTTGACCATTTCGATGGCGTCCCTGAGCACTGCGGCGCGCTCCTTGTACGCAGCTTCCGCTTCAGGGGTGGCAAACTGTACGCCCGGAGACAACCATTCGCCGAAGCGATGCTTCATCCTTTCGTCAGGCGAAAGAGCTTGCCAGTCGACGCTCATTTCATCTCACCCCAACGTTCTGCTTGGAGAAGGTGACGGCGGCCATAGCGTCCTTGCCGTACGCGTCGGCTCCGGTGTATTCCCTGATAGTGTCGTTGATCTGCCCTCCGCCGATAATTATCTTCACCTTGTCTCGTAGTCCGGCGTCGGAGATTGCCTGCACCGTGGTCTTCATCGAATCGTAGGCCAGGGTGAGGAAGCCACTGAGGCCCACCACGGATGGCTTGTACTGCTGGATCGCCTCGATGAACCTGGCGGCAGGCACGTCTACTCCGAGGTCGTGAACGTCGAAGCCGTTGACGTCGAGCATGAAGGTGACGATGTCCTTGCCGATGTCGTGGATGTCTCCCTGGACGGTCCCGATAACGACCGTGCCGAGCTTCTGAGCGGGCGCGGAAGCGGCTATCTTGGGCTTGGTCATGGTGGCAATCCTTCCGAGGATCTCGCCCGCGAGGATCAGTTCTGGCAGGAAGTACTCGTTGGACTCGTAGCGTTTTCCGACGATCTCCATCGCCAGCCGGCAGTCTTCCAGGACCTGGCTGGGATCCCCTCCCTTGTCCAGGTTCTCCTGAACCATCTTGATTGCGTCGTCTTCGCGCATGTCGGCGATCGCTTCGACCAGTGCCTTGGACATGTCAGTCCTCCTTCTTTGTCTCGCAGACTGTGTTGTCGAATCACTTCGGGCTGGCGAACGTCAATTAGTTACCTGAACGTCATATCTCGCCCTCCTTTGGGAGGAAGTCGGCGTAGGTCACGGACCTGCCCGGCTGGACTACCACGAACTCGTCGTCCCATGGGCCGGCCACCATCTTCTCTATCATCGCCGTGGAGCCCCGAATCTCTTCGAAGCGGAGTCCGAACCGCTGTGCGGCGGCGCGAGCATACTCCCTGTATCTGTCCAGCTGGTACTGGCCCGTGTCAATCAGGGCCAGCCGGGTGTAATGGCGCAGGTAGAGGTCCATCAACTGCTTCGCTCGAGCGTCACCGTACTTTTGCACCATCCGTTCGTGCTCGTCGAAGGGCGTGTCTGCTACCTCGATCCAACCCTTTGTGAGGTAATACGTGCCGGGCTGGGATCTGGACTGCTGCTGATATGCCTGGCGAGAGCCGAGGAAGATCGAGATGCAGTCGTCCACTCGTGGGATTACCAGCGTGGATCGTTCGGAGCGCAACCCGATCACGGCAAGAGAGCAGAGTCCGTAGGCCAGCACTATCGCGTCCGCGTCGGAGGTAGTGTCTATCGCGTCCTGGAGGACCTCCTTGAGGAGCGTCGGCTGGATGTGAAGCCCAAAATCCAGTGTCTGGCAGGCTATCCCTACGGGCAGACGAGGGTGAAGCTCTTCGGCGACGGTTGCGCAGGCGATCACTTTCACCCGAGGTGCTTGCATGTGGTCGTTCCTTGAAAATCAGCTGCGAATGTTCTACACTTATATAGGGAAGTTGTCAATGGGGGCTTTGCCGGACGTGGTTTCGCATGAGAGTCGTGAGACCCACCGAATTGACAGGGACTCATACGAGCCTGCCTACGTGCAGCTTGCCGGGATACTGCGGCGGCAAATCTCCCTCGGGGTATTCCGGCCAGGCGATCAGCTGCCCTCGGAGGGCCAGCTGTGTGCGCGATACGGCGTGAGCCCGATGACGGTCAGGCGCGTCATCAACATACTTGTCGAGGATGGCGTCGTCACTGCCTTTCAAGGCAAGGGAACCTTCGTGCGTCCCCTGGATCTGGGCGAGGCAACCTTCCGGCTGGAGGAGTTGACGGATCAGCTTTCCAACCGCGACGATAACACCGTGCGCCTCATCGAAGCGCACATCGTGACTGCGGACGAGAAAGTGGCGCGCAAGCTGGCTGTCCCTGAGGGGTCGCGCGTGGTGTACATCCGGCGGCTTCTGTTCCAGGCCGACGCTCCCGTGATGTATCATCGCGAGTACCTGGTGTACGATCCGAGGCGCCCCCTCGTAGAGACAGAGCTCGAGGTTACGACCATGGAGGGGCTGCTCAAGGGCCGAGGCGGCGAGGGGCTGCAGGCCGGCGACCTCACCATTGAGGCGGTGGTCCTACGGGAGGAGGAGGCATCTCTGCTGCAGGTTGAGGCATCGTCGCCCGCGTTCTGCGTCGAGCACATCTTCTACGATTTCGACGCGCGCCCCGTTAGCTGGGGCTGGTTCATCTGTCGGGCCGATCGTTTCAAGTTCACCACCCGGATCGGAGCCGGAGCTAGAAGATAGGAGCGGGGTCCATGACTGAGGAGAACGCCGGCCAGAGCCTGGCCTCCGCTGTGGCCGATCTGGATGAAGTTGCGGCGCTGGATCTGGTGAGGAGCCGGCTCAATGTCGGCGAAAGCGCTTTGACGATCATCAACGAGTGCGAGCAGGGAATGCGCATGGTTGGTGAGCGCTACGAGCGGCAGGAATACTTTCTGTCTGGCCTCATCATGGCGGGCGAGATCTTCCGTCAGGTTATGGAGCTTGCGCAGCCCTCGCTGGAACAGCTTCTGGCAGGCCACGTGTCCGGGGTCGTGCTGATAGGCACCGTTCAGGGGGATATCCACGACATCGGGAAGGATATGGTTCACCTCGGGCTCCGCAGCTTCGGCTTCACCGTCGAGGACCTCGGCGTCGACGTCCCTCCGGCCAGGTTTCTCGAGCGCGCTCTCGCGATTCGTCCGGACATCATCGGGATATCGGGTGTCCTGACTAGCTCCTTTGCCAGCATGCGCGAGACGGTTCGAGTGCTGCGGGAAGCATCGCCGTCTCTTCAAGGGATCCCGATCATCATCGGGGGCGGCATGGTGAACGAGGAGATCTGTCGCTACGTTGGGGCCGACTACTGGGCCTCCGACGGGGTTGAGGGCGTGCGTCTCTGCCGGCGGCTCGTCCAGCGGGAAGCAGCTGCTTCGTAGCGGCGTTGCATGGTTCAGATCAGTGACTGGGTAGGCTTAGCAGCCGGCTCACGTAGCGTCGCCCCTTGCGGGCGCCGGGTACTTTGCAGCAATATCGAGGGCGCCCTTCCGCAAATCCGATACCGTAGGGCCGGGTCTTGTACACCGCCGCCCGGTGCATGAACGGAACGTGGCGGGGGATGAACACCCAACCTTCGATGGCGACCTTAGGAGCGGCTTACTTGGAGCGCCGGTCCGGCTTCTGCGATGGTTGAGCGACACTGACTGCACTGGCAGCGCTTCTGGAGCAGTCCTGTGAAACACATGGAAGGTGCCGTTCAGCCATGGCCGAGAGCCAGCTGCTGGCCGAAATCTACGAACAGCCGCGGGTAGTCGCTCACATTCTGGAACGTCAGCGGGAGAAGGTCCGGCAGGTCGGATCGGCAATCCACACCAGCTGTGCGGTCTGTAGGTCGCTACTTGCCAGCATAGGCCCATAGGGAATGTATCCTTTGCTGGCATCAGTGAACTCGTCGGAACTTCCAGCGAAGATGTCGCCGGCGGTGAAGTTAGGCTGATCCTTCTTGACGATGGCCACGCTGCCCTACACACTCTCGGTGAACATGTAGCACCCGACGACATCCGGGCCGAAGCGATACGATGGGTAGCCCTCGCCGTCTTTCATGTGAAAGGACACGAGTTTCCAGGCGCCTACGAGAGACGCAGCGCCCACGGGAAACCTCCCTTTCTGCCGGTCGCGACTTGTGTCGGGTCGGTCTAGGCCCGAACGCTGACGTCGTATCCTTCGCCAACCGGCCGTCCGGCTAGAACAGCCGCGAGTTTGCCCAGCAGCTCCTGATAGATGGAACTGCCCTCGAAGGCCTTGAGGCTTTCCTCTGTTTCCCACATGTTGATGGAGATGGCCTTGCCGGTGTTCTCCTGGGTGAAGAACAGTTGTCCCAAGAACCCCTTCTGCTCCTTCATCACCGGCACAATGGCCTCTTGGACTATGCGGCTGGCATCCTCCACCTTACCGGGTTGGATCTGTACAGCTACCATTCGCGCACGCGTGGGCGACTCCTTTCAATAGCTCGTGTCGCGGACGAACATACAGCCTTCCAGAAGAGCAAATAAGATGGACTCACACCGTGTAAGTTGATGCCGCATGGGGCATGCCATAAGTTCTCTCGCGATTAGCCGGCCTTAACACGCAGTTAGCGACAGATCACGCAATTTATGGCATAATGCGCGCGCCGAGGAGAATGTCCTCGAATCTGTCCCCTCATCAATCCAGCAGTCGAACAAACAACAGACGAGAAAGAACTGTGCTTATGAACAGACCTCGAGCCCTGCTGGCTCTGGCTGCCCTGCTGGCTGCCTTTGCCACAACCGCCGTTACCGCCTGGGCAGACGTGCCCCAGGATCAGGTATTGCTTCCGGTTCCGCAGCGAAGTCAGATTGACGGCAGCGTGTACGAGTCCACCGACTGCGGGCCGGCTTCCATAGCCATGGTGCTAGCGGCCTTCGGCCAGAACATCCCCACGGTCACGCTGCGGAAAGCCGCCGATAGGTTTCTAGGGTTTTCGGATCCGTCGGACGGCACCCGAATCCAGGATCTGGCCCAGGTGGTCAAGGATCACGGTCTCGAAGTTACAGGGCCGTACTCAGGGGGCAATTGGCGCACCTGGAATCTGGACCAGGTGAGGAGTGAACTCCAGGCCGGGCGTCCGGTGGTGGCCGAGGTGTTCTTCGCGTTGCTTCCAAACCACCAGTACAATCCCATCCCAGTCGACCACTATATAGTAATCGTTGGGTATTCCCGCGACACTTTCTTCTTCAACGATCCTGCTGACACCGATGCTCCCGGATATCGGCAGAGCATGTCCTCTCAGCAACTCCTGAAGGCATGGGGCTCCAGCCAGTTCCCGTTCGCTGCCTTCTCTGCGGGGCCGCCTCCGCCCCCACCGGCGCTAGCGGCAGCAACACCAGCTCCGGAGCACGAGGCATCTACGGCTCAGACGTCCGCGGCCAGCACCGTTGAGCGCATGTCACCTATCCCGTGCCACGTTCCGGGGGCGGTTCCGACCTCAGGGCTCGGCGCCATGGTTCGCGCCCACCAGCCTGCGACCGTGGCTCCGGAACACTCTCTGGCCTCGCAGACTCAGGGTGGAGGGGACATCAGTGTCATACTTGGCTTAATCGCGGGATTCCTGCCGGTACGCCTGTAGCAGGCATCTGCTGCCCTGTGAGTCGTGAGCGGTTTGAATAGTCTATAGGCGGCTGCATCACAGCTTCATCTCCCACGTCTCGCCCACGAGGTCGTGGCCGAAGCTGTGGTGTGGGTCCTCCTCTATCATCCGGAAGCCGGCTTTCTCATAGATGTGACGAGCGGCGACGAGAATGCTGTTCGTCCACAACTTGATCTTCCTATACCCGGTCAGTCTGGCGAAGTGGATGCACTCGTCCACCAGTCTGGAGCCGATGCCCAGGCCGCGCGCTTGCGGCTCGACCAGCAGAAGGCGGAGCTTGGCGACCGTCTCGGACTGCTTGACGACGAATACGGATCCCACACTCTCACCATCGACCTCGGCGATCCAGCAGCGCTCACGCTTCGGGTCATAGTGCTGTAGGAACTTGGCCACGATGGTCGCCACGAGCGCTTCAAACTGCTCGTCCCAACCGTACTCCTGCGCGTACAGCGCGCCATGGCGGTGGACGACCCAGCCCATGTCGCCAGCACGGTGGGGTCGCAGCACGTACGGGAGCTTCAGCTCAGGTCGGTCGCCAAGCAGGGTCTCGATAGTCGCCATAGCTTCCACAAGGCGGCTCTGCTTGGCCTCAGATAGACGACCCAACATCGTCGCGATGTCTTCGTGCGACCGTCTGTGCAACTGGGCAAAGACGTCCTGCCCGGCCTCCGTCAGCGACAGCAGGTTCCGCCTGCCATCTGAGTGGGACGGCCTCCTGTCGATCAGTTCACGCCTCTGGAAGCCCCGAAGGATGCGGCTCAAATAGCCCGGGTCCAACCCTAGTTCCCGCGCCAACTCGCTTGCCGTGGTTGTCTTCCTTTGAGCGAGTTCGTACAGGACCCTCACCTCCGCGAGGGAGAACGAGCTGTCCAGATAGCCCTCGCGAAGCACCCCTATCTGCTGGGTGTAGAAGCGGTTGAAGTGCCGAATAGCCGACACCCGCTGGTCCAGGTAGGTCTGGGGCACTGCTGCACCTCCCCGAGAATGTTGTTCGCGGATAGGTAGCATCGTCAAGCATTCAGTTGACAGTGTCAAGCAGTTGCCGTGGACCTGCTGTGCTAGGCTGCCTCCTCACGGCGCTGTCGCTGCTCCTCCGTCGCGGAGCTGACGACCTCCTCTCGAATCGCAGAGCTAAGGCCGAGCAGGTAGTACGCCCCGATTCCCACGAGCGATACGACTATCAGGACGCCTCCGGACGCCACGGTGTTGATAGTGGATGATATCCAGGTGCTACCCGACGGCTGGGTCTGCAACACGAACGGCGACGCGACCAGCCAAAGTCCGATAATGAAGATCAAGGCGAGGGCATATACCCCCATTGAGAAATGCCGTTTCACGCTGCCCTCCTCTCGTCCTGCGATCTGCTACCCTCGGACTGCGCGGCAGTTCCCCCTTTCCGCTCGCTCTGATGTGCGGTCAGGTCCGCGGCGAGAGCCGACACAAGAGCGGTCATAGAGCGTTCGAACTCGCCGTTGGTAACGGGTGCGGCCGGCGTCATCTGCACGGGCTCTAGCTCGGGCGCGGCAGCTGGCTGCGCCTTCGGCTCGATTGCCCCAAGCGGCTTGAGCTCGCCCCGTAGCGAGGCGACAAACAGGTAGACGCTGGCGACTGAGACCACAACAACGGCGATCCCAACCCAGAAGCTGTTCGTCGTCTGATTGGTCCAGCTTGCCCCGTAGGGCTGGTAGCCAAGGGCAAATGGCGCGAGCACGAGCCAGCCGCCGGCGATCAGGGAGATCAGGCTGGCTGCCAGTGCCCAGGCGTACTTGGCAAGACTGATCGATGTAGCTCTCACGAATCTGTTCCTCCGTTGGTGGCCGCACTCCGCGGCCGAGATTCTGTCGCTACCAACTCGTCGGGATACCCGACAAAGTTCAGTTCCTCAAACCCCTCGAGCGGCGTCGGAACGCCGTGGGCGGCCGAGGTCCGTAAGTCCAGCACCGTGAGTGGCGCGAGAAGCGCCAGTGCTGTTGGCTCCAAAATATCCGTGGCCGCTGCGCGCGCCCTCTCGGCGACGCCCCACTCCGCGGGGTAGCTTCCGTTACCCAGGGACGCGACCGTGTCCAGAAGAGTTGGAGAAGCCTCCGGCTTCTGAGCCTCGAGCGCTACCATCGCGAAGATCGTGCCCAGCAGTGCTTGGGATTGTGCCAGACGTTGCCTCTCTGCCGCCTGCTTCGCCTCGGTTGGATTAGGCAGGTGGCTCTTGCGGAGCGGAATCTCCCGCAGGAACAGCGTTGCGATGAAGCCGAGAACCATCATCGCGAAGGACACTTCAAACACACCAGCGATCGCTGTAGCAAGGCTGTCGCGTACTGCCGCCAGAAGCTGGGCGAACAATGTCTGCCCCTGGGGCCCCACGGACGCAAACCGTTGCTGGAGCGCGGTGGTGACCGAAGGACTCAGCAGCACCTGCGGGTTCTGGAGAATCTGCGTGGCCTGCGGCGGAAGCGACCGCGCAAGGCCGGACGGTAATTTGCTCGTCATCCCGGACTGGAAGCTGTCGGTCATCA
>JAJYKO010000220.1 GCA_021788565.1 Chloroflexota bacterium | reverse complement strand
CAGGGCTTGAAGAAGATCGATCCGTCCGCCGGTGGCTACTTTGATGAGCGTGCCGGCACTTTCGCGACCAGCCTCGCTCCGTACCGAGCCGCGGTCGCACAGATCCAAACCCGATTCAAGGGTGTCCCAGTGGGCTCGACGGAATCGATTTTCGCGTATATGGCAGCCGCGACCGGGCTCAACCTTGTATCACCTTCGAGTCTAATGAAGGCGGTGTCGGAAGGCAACGATCCGTCCGCGCGAGACCTGGCCATATTCCAGGATCAGATAACGAAACACCAGATAAAGGTTCTCGTCTACAACACGCAGACCGTTACCAACCTGACGGACCAGCTGAAGGCGATGGCCACCAGCAACAACATCCCGACAGTGGGTGTATCAGAAACAATGCCGCTGGACGCCGGGAGCTTCCAAAACTGGCAGACCCGTCAACTCCAGCAGTTGACCAAAGCCCTCGCGGGCGGCGGTAGTTAGAGGTCATCAGATGATTATCCCATTTCCTTCCCGCAACCACCCCGGCGTGCTGACCGTCGGTGATCAGACCGAACCGGCTGGCCGGTCCGCGGCAGCTTCGGGGCCTGAGGCCATCGTCCTCGAAGATGCGGCCGTGGATCTCGGAGGCCGCACGGTATGGAGTCACGGGACTTTCACCATACATCAGGGTGAGTTCGTGGGTCTCATCGGCCCCAACGGCGCCGGTAAGACGACTTTGCTCCGGGTTCTACTCGGCCAGATCAAGCCCAGCGCCGGCAAGGTCCACGTACTGGGAGATCCTGTCCGACGTGGCAATCGCGATGTAGGCTACGTGCCGCAGCACCGCACCATGGAGCTCGATCTTGCGGTGCGAGCCTTCGACTTCGTGATGCTCGGCCTGACCGGACATCGCTGGGGTTTCGGTAGGACCACCCCGGCCGAGCGCCGAGCGGTCGAGGCCGCCCTGGAGGCTGTGAATGCCTCGACTCTTGCCGACGAGCCGGTTGGTGTACTTTCGGGCGGCGAGCAGCAGCGGCTTCGCATAGCCCAGGCTCTGGTCACCGAGCCAAGACTCCTTCTGCTGGACGAGCCTCTGGCCAGCCTTGACCTTCGCAGCCGGCACGAGATCGTCGACCTTGTCGAGCGCATCTCTCGGGAGCGCGGCGTCACCGTACTCTTCGTAACTCACGACCTGAACCTATTTCTCGGAGTTCTCGACCGGGTCATCTATCTGCTCGACTGCCGGCCGATCGCGGCGCCTCTGGACGATGTGGTTCGGACCGATATTCTGAGCCGCCTGTATCGGGCACCAGTCCAGATAGTCCAAGCGACGGATGGCCGGCGTTTCATCACTGGAGTGTAAGACAATTGACACCTGCAATCCTCGCGGGACCAACATGGAACCTGGTCTCGGACCTACAGACGATACTTGACTACGGCTTCATGCGTAACGGTTTCGTCGCTGGAACGATCATCGCCGTCATGGCCGCGGTAGTCGGATACTTCGTCGTCCTTCGCCGCCTCGCCTTTGCCAGCGAAGCGCTGGCACACGGGGGGTTCGCCGGCGCGACCGGAGCTGTGGTGCTGGGTGTGGACGTCTTTCTGGGGCTAGTTGCTTTCGTATCGGCCGCGGGGGTCGTGATCGGCCTGCTCGGCGAGAGGCTCCGCGGCCGCGACGTGGCGGTAGGCGCAACCCTCACGTTCGCGCTGGCCCTCGGATCGTTCTTCTTGAGCATTTCATCCAAGCTGGCCGGACAGGCGACCAATATTCTTTTCGGCAACATCCTCGCCATTGCGCCGGAGGATGTCTGGTACGTCACACTCTTCGCCGTCTTTACACTGGCGCTGATGGCAGTCATCTACAGGCCGCTTCTCTTCGCCTCCCTCGATCCTGAGATCGCGGCAGCTCGAGGCGTGCCGGTGCACCTGCTGGGGATTGGCTTCATGGTGCTGCTGGGGATAACCATAGCGGCCTCTGTGGAGGTGGTTGGCATTCTTCTGATCTTCGCCCTGCTGATCCTGCCCGCGGCCACGGCTCAACACATCACGGCTCGAGCAGGCCGGGCAATCGGCATGTCGGTGGTCGTTGGCGTGCTCTGCGTCTGGATCGGGCTGCTGGCGGGGTTCTACGCGCCCTATCCGCCCAGCTTCTTTATAACCGCGCTGGCTTTCCTGACATACCTCGGAGTCAGAGTCCTCACTCCAGGTGTCGGCAGCACCAGAAGGCGTTCTGCGCGCGCAAAGTCCCCGTGTGATCTCTGAGGCCCAACACGAGCCCCTTCTACAACTACCCCAGCCCATTTCTCCGAGAAGAGGCAAGGCAACCCTATTGCCTCGCCCACTGTACCTCCTGTAGAGTGCTTGTGCCATCGGACCAGGCCCGTACCTTCTCCGTGAAGCCGGGCCCAGGCGTTAGACCTCCTCTCCCACCCCTTCCGATCCCGCTGGGCAGAAACATCCAGCCTCCTCCTGGTGGATCGTGCTGGAGGTACACGAGAGAGTTCTGTAGGCGAGCGGCCCGACGTTGCTCGTGCCAGGTACTGCTGCGCCATAGACGATGTGACGCTCTACTGCAGCGTCGACAGCATGCTAGCAACGAGTCAGCCATCCGGGCACCACCTTTCTCAAAATAGAGGTTTCGTCCCGATGAAAGCGCGTTTGCTCTTCCTCCGCTCGACCGCAGCCCTGGCGCTTGTTGTGGCGCTGACCGCGGCTGCCGGAGTCTATACTGCCCACGCCGATTCCATTCACTACACGGTCAAGCCAGGGGACACTCTCTTCGCAATAGCGGGCTCATTCCACGTCACGGAAGCGGCCCTTCAGAGCGCCAACGGCATTCAAGATCCCAACTCCATCAAGGTCGGCCAGGTGCTCGCGATTCCGGGCAGCACGCCGCCCCCTACCCCTACCCCTACCAGCATCCAGTACACCGTGAAGCCCGGAGACTCCCTGGGAGACATCGCGGCCGCCACCGGCGTCACCGTCCAGGTCATTCAGAGTGCCAACAACATCCAGAACCCAAATGCGATTAAGGCCGGCCAGATCCTCACCATTCCAGGTGGCCATCAGCCGGCTCCGACTCCCGCGACTACTCAGGCTCCATCCCCGACCCCCTCACCTACTCCGGCTCCATCCCCAACCCCCGCACCTGCCCAGCCGACAGCTACTCCGGCGCCGTCTCCCCAGCCCGCGGCCTCACCTGCGCCCTCTCCCCAGCCTTCGCCCACGTCTACGGTCGACCCCAGGCTCTTCCCTCAGACGGGCTTCCGCATCGACAACGACACCTTCTGGAATTACTTCAACAAGCGAGGGGGAGTGCGCACGTTCGGCTACCCGGTGAGCCACACCTTCACCTTCCTTGGCTTTACCACCCAGCTCTTCCAGCGGGAGATTCTGCAACTCGCGCCGGACGGCAGTCCCCGCACGATGAACATCCTCGACCCGGATCTGATGCCCTACACGAAGATAAACGGCAGCACATTCCCGGGGCCGGATCCACAGATGGCCGGTACCGCGCCGAAACCTGGGAGCCCGACGTACGTCGCCGACGTACTTGCATACGTGAAGAACAACGCCCCAGACCAGTTCAACGGCATGAACGTCAACTTCTACAAGACCTTCATGAGCACGGTGACGATGCAGGACGCCTACCCCCAGGGAGGCGGCAATCCCGCGTTGTTGCCCCTGCTCAACCTGGAGATATGGGGCCTTCCGACCAGCAAGCCGATGGTCGATCCCAATAACCACAACTTCGTCTATCTCCGCTTCCAGCGGGGGATCATGCACTACGACGCCACGACCGGATACACACAGGGTCTCCTGCTGGCTGACTACCTGAAGGCGATCATGACCGGTGTTAATCTGCCACCCGATCTGGAGGAGCAGGCCAAGGGTTCCGCGTTCTTCCTGCAGTACAGCCTGACCAGTCCTGATGGCATGAACCGGCCGTCCGCGCTGCAGGGGACCAACATGACCGGGGCATTCGGTAACATCACGATGCCCGTCGCCCTTGCGGAAAGATATGCCTCAATTGCCCATCCTGGACTGGTGGTGCTGGACCCGGGCCATGGTGGACCCGAGATCGGGACCTCCTCGTCCTTCCCTGGACTGCCGCACCTGGTGGAGAAAGATCTCAACCTGAAGGTCGCGCTTAAGGTTGCGGACCTGCTCCGAAAGGCAGGCAGACCTGTGGAACTCACCCGCACCACCGACTCTCACGTAGACAACCCGCCGAAGGACCTCACCGGAGACGGCGTTGTGACCCTGGACGACGACCTGGAGGCGAGGGTCGACTTCGCCAACAATGCCGGGGCCCAACTGTTCCTGTCCATTCACTTCAACGGCAACAGCGATCCTAGCATGAACGGCGCCAGCGTCTACTACGATGATGCGCGACCCTTCACTGATAAAAACAGGCAGTTCGCCCAGATGGTGCTGGATAACCTGCTCTCATCCACCAAGGCTGCTGGTTACGACCTGGCGAACCGGGGGGCCTTGACGGACGAGTCCTCCGTGGGGATGGGAAACCACTTCTACATCCTCGGCCCGACAGGCGATGACCACCCCAGAGCCACCCAGATGGTAGGGGCTCTGGCCGAAGGCGCCTTTGTGACCAGCGCCCACGATGCGGCCTTCCTGGCTCAGGACAAGTTCCTGGACGCCCTCGCCCAGGGATACGCCAACGCCATCAATCAGTGGTTCGCATCGACAGGACATTAGGTCTCCGCCACATGGAAGGCCGCTCGTCTTGTCCGTCCTTCGAACACGAAGATATAATCAGTCTTCGGTCATCAGTCGTCAGTCATCGGTCTTCCAGACATGGTCGCCTCATAGCTGGTAGCGGGCGAACCAATAAGCTACGTCCACCAACCGATGATTGATAGCCGATGACTGATAGCTACGACGGAGGTGGCACAGTGAATCCCAATGAGGGCTCAGGGTCCCTCGGCACAATGTCGATCGACAAGTTCCTCGATCTTCTGGCTTCTTCCAACCCGACCCCAGGAGGTGGTGGTATCGCCGCCCTGACGGGCGCGACGGCGGCGGGTCTCATCAGTATGGTCTGCAACCTGACGATCGGCAAGCCGAAGTACGCGAACGTAGAGAACGACGTGAAAGCGATTCTGGCCCAGTCGGAGAAGTTGAGGGCCAGATTGCACCTGCTGGTGGACGAGGATGCTACCGCATACAGTCAGGTGATGGACGCCTTCAAGCTGCCGAAGAACACCGACGATGAGAAGGCGGCGCGCGCCGCCCGCATTCAGGAAGCTACAATTGAAGCGAGTCGCGTGCCCCTCGACATAGCCAGGGAGTGCGCCAGGGTAGTGGACCTCGCGGGTCCTGCTGCCAGGCTGACGAACGTCCAGGCCATCGGGGACGTGGCCATGGCCGCCTACCTGGCAGAAGGGGCCCTGCGGGGCGCGGTCATCAACATCGACATCAATCTGCGTTCGGTCAAGGACCGCGCCGCGGTGAAGGGTCTGCTGGACGAAGCATTCGGGCTCGAGCATGGGCTACGAGAGAAGGTGCAGGCGACCATCCAGGAAGGTATGTCAAGAGTCTAGCTAATCGCTCGTGGGAGGAGAGACGCGATGACAGCACAACTGCTGCAGGGGCAGCCTGTTGCGGAGCTGATTCGAGGCGAGCTGGCGGAGGAGCTAGCTCGTTTCAAGCGAGAGTACGCCATCACACCTCAGATAGCCATAGTCCAGGTGGGCGACGAGCCGGCGGCCACGGCCTACGTCAAGCGGATCGTCAAGGCGTTCAGCGGGGCCGACATGCTGAGCCAGCTGGTGCAACTTCCCGTGGACGTCCCGGAGGCGGACTTCAAGAGCACGATCGTCCGGCTCAACGAGGACGCCGCGATCCACGGCGTGATCGTTCAGATGCCCCTGCCGCGCCATCTGAACCAGGATATGGTCACCTCGCTCCTTTCGCCGTTGAAGGACGTCGACGGAATTCACCCCTACAACGCGGGCATGTTGGCCCTGGGGCGTCCGACATTCGTGCCAGCCACCCCGTACGGTGGCCTTGAGATCCTCAAGCGCTCGGGCATCGAGATCAAGGGTAAGGAGGCAGTGATCGTCGGACGCAGCAACATCGTGGGCAAGCCGATGTTCTTCCTCCTGCTCCAGGAGCACGCCACCGTGACTGTCTGCCATTCGCGGACGCGCGACCTGCCAGCGGTGTGTCGCAGGGCCGATATCCTCGTGGCGGCCATCGGCAAGGCTAGAATGATCACTGCTGATTACGTCAAGCCGGGCGCAGTAGTGCTCGACTTCGGCATCAACGTGGTCGACGGCAAGATCGTCGGGGATGTAGACTTCGATGCCGTCAAGGATGTAGCGAGCGCAATCACCCCGGTCCCAGGCGGTACGGGTCCCACAACGAACGCCATCCTGTTGCGCAACACCCTGGATGCAGCAAAACAGCAGGTGACGCAGCCATAGTGGCTTACTGGCCAACGGCCATCGACTCGACATGTTTGACGCGCCGGCTCTCGGGGGGACGAACACACGTTTGTCCCCCCGCTGTCATGCTGCTCTGAGACTAAAGTCAGGCCAGGATGGAATCTACATGGTTTTACACACGAGGTATGTGGGCGTGCTGGGAAGCGTTATTCCCGCGCCGGCGGGAATCCACGCTTATGGTGTGGGCAACGGATCTCCGCTTTCGCGGGGATGACGATAATTTCCACGCTGGTAGCATCGGGCACCGACATGAGGGGCTCCGTAGCGTGCCTCAGTAACAGTTGGCGTCTCCGACCGTTGTCCATGCTGTAGGTTGGGACGCACCTCACGTACCGGCCGGCCGAACCCGCCAGAACCAGCCCAAACCGCTCACAGTGAGAAGGTTATTAGCGCTGCATGGCTATTGACTAATCGGGCTGGTAGATCTAGCTTACGTACACATGTAGCGATCGACCGCCGAGGATCGTCCACGTGCAACGGAACGGCGATGCGGCCGGCCGAGTATGATACGATTCGAACCCGTTGCGGTTCGAGGAGCCCCGGGGAATCTTTACGCACCTCGGCGCAACTGTAGCTGTTGCACCGCTCCGCATCGACCACTTTATCCCGTTTCTATGCGCTAGAACCAATGACTTGTCACTCTTGACGGCGGTACCGCCTGGTACGCTCTGAGCCCACATGTGGAGGGTTCGTATGCGCATCTATGGACACAGTCTTGATCTACAGGGGCGAGCGTCGCCCGTCCTCCGCCTCCTCGCGGCTGCCTTGGCCGCGCTTGCCCTCGTCGTAGCTCAGCAGCCAGTCGACATCAACATTGCCCTCGTCGGGTCAGCGTATCTTGCCTTCGCCGTTCTCTCGGCGCTGCTGGCGCATGGGTTGGACATTCCGTCGCTGGCCTTTGTCGACTGTGTGCTCGACATCGCGGCCATCGCCGCGCTCACCGGCTTCGCTCCCGCGGTGACCCTACCGCTCTGGGTGCTTTACCTATCCCCAATCGCTAGCGCTGCTGCTATCGGCCCCGGCGCCGCAGCAGCAGCAACCGCTCTGAGCGCCGGTGGATATCTGTTCACCAGATGGTTCTTGGCCCAGGGCCTGGACGTTTCCAACCTCTGGCCCGTCGCAGTGCTGATTCTCTCTGCGCTGCTGGCGCTCTCTCCATCCGCCCACATTCTCGCCGAGCGCCGTGGCAAGCGGAGTTGGCAGGAGATCGCGGCTTCGCTCCGAATAATCTGCTGGACGTACGAGCCGCAGGAGGCCGCGAAGGTGGCTGTGGAGCAAGTTCGCCGACTTGTCGCCGCCGACCGAGTCTGGCTCGGCTGGCGCGACGACAGTAACCGGCTCTCACCGGTCGAATCGGTTAAGAACCCGTCCGAAGCGATTATGGCACTGTCCCTCCAAGACTGCTTAACGCCGGACCTGGGAGCAAAGCTGAAGCACTCTTCCTTGCCACTGTCCGAGTTGGGCGTGCAGTTCTCGGGCTTCTCGGGCGAGGCTGTAGGCCTGGATC
>JAJYKO010000219.1 GCA_021788565.1 Chloroflexota bacterium | reverse complement strand
GAGGGCTGTGGCGAGCCTGGTGTTGACACTTCCAAGGATGCCACAAATCCCGATCGGAGGCGTCCCTTCTTCTATGTTAATCGCTTAAGTGAACCGTATTGGGTCTAGACGGGGAGGTGAGCGATGAAGGTGCTAGATTCCCTACGATCTCAACTAAGGCGTCCCGCCCGGACGCCATCAGACTTGGACCAGGAAACTCCAGCCGATCCGCGACTCACCTACCCGCTGGCGCAGATCGCAGCACACAGGTTTGGTCCAGCTCAGCGGGCGTTGGAGGCCTTGGTCCGTGTGGAGCATCATGCCACGGCTGCCGAGTACCTGGAAGACCTTCGGGCGCTGCGGTACTGCCTGCGCCGAGTGGAGAAGCGGCCGCTAGACGCGGGCCTGCGCTTAGAGTTGGGAATGCACTATTTTGCCCTTGAGATGGGCGAGGAGGCGCAGCATGAGTGGGAGCGGGCCCTCGATCTCGATCCCTCCCTGGTCCAGGCACACAGTTTCCTGGCCGTCGAACACCTCTTCCGCGGCAACGTCGCTGAGGCACGGAGAGCCTATTCGCGTGCGTGTGCGTTGGACCCCACTCTGCCTGGCTTCGCGGAGTTGCTGCACCCCTTCGAGGATAGCCAGTCGGGTGTGGCCTAGCGGCGAGCTACCGAACGTATAGTAGGACGATGCTGCTTAACTATGTGTGCTACTGGCTCGCCCCGCTTGTTGCCCCCTCACCTCGAGCCACTACCCAGTCCAATTCAGACCGGTCCTATGGTACTCGTCTCCTCTGTTGCCAGGTCGATCCGAAAGCCGGCCACGCCAGGGTTCGACACGTCGCCTATGTACTCCCTGACGAAGAGTGACAGCCCCGCCCACAGCTCCTCCTCGCTCACATATCTCCCAGCCTCCGAAATCACGCCCTCGAGGTCCGAGACCCACGTGAACATGTAGCCACACTAACCTTCCGGCTCCTAAGGTGGCTGCGGAGGTAGCTTGTCAGTTCGCCGCCGAGCTTCACCTGTCCGCCCCTGCCAGCAGCTCTAGCGTCGCCACGTCGAATCTCCACGGGGCCTGCGCCATGGCCGGCCTCGTCGCCAACTCGCCAACCGTTCCTGCTTAGTGAGGGGAGACGGGGCGTACCAGACCAAGCAATCGATATTATCTCCGCGGTTTCAGTGGACAGGGCTCCAGAGGTCCCGCAGGTCCTTGGTCATCGCACGTATGCGCACCGCTTCGAGCCTCTCGCCCCGTGTCAGTCAACGTGCATTAGCACACTGCTACGCTTCTGGTTAAGGGGCTGTCTCGTCGCGGCCTCTTCGCTGATGATCGGCAGCACCGCGGCCTGGAAGGCTTGGCGCTGAGCTGCGCTGCATTCGAACCGGTCGTCGCGATCTGCGCGAGTGGTATCCGCCTGGCCCGGCTGAGGACAAGGCAGTCGAAACCTAGACCGAGCGCTCAGTCGAGAAGCACCTAGTTCCGAATCCAGAGTGCCGAGTCAGGCTGGTAAAGGATGCTCCCGTCCTTTCACATCGTGAACCTGGCCTGCGGAAGCCGACTTGCCGCGGCCCACGAACTCGCCGAAACCGGGTGTCCCGAGCACCTTTCCGTCTCGGGCCACCACCTCGCCCCGGACCAGGGTGAGGACAGGCCAGCCCTTCAGACTCTGCCCCTCGTACGGCGACCAGCCGCACTTGGTCACAAGCTCCTCCGAGCGGATCGTCCTCTCCATCTCCATGTCCACGACCGCCAGGTCGGCATCAGAACCGACCTGGATGAGGCCCTTCCTGGGAAAGAGCCCGAACAACCTGGCGGGGTTGAAGGCCATCATCTCCGCCAACCGCTCCACGCTCACCAGGCCCTTGTTCGCGCCGTCCAGCATCATCGGGAGCATCGTCTCAACCCCGGGTATCCCGTTGGGGGCCAGCCAGACGTCGTCCTCCCCGGCCTGTTTCTCGGACCTCACGTAGGCGTTATGGTCGGAGCCGATGGAGTGGATAGCTCCGGCATCCAGCAGTTCCCACATCTTTGCGGCGCTCGCCGCATCCCGCATGGGAGGGGTGAACTTCACCCACGGGCCCTTCTCGGCCATGTCGTCCTCGGTGAGGCGGAAGCAGTGGGGACAGGACTCCACCCATGCCCTGACCCCTCTCGATCGGGCGTCCTGCACGGCGTAGACACCCTCCGGCATCGTCGTGTGAGCGATGATCGCCCGAGCCCCCGCTCGAACGTCGCACAAACACCGTCTATGAGACAGCCCTTCCGCAGCGCCTCGCCAGCGCGGATTCCACCCAATTCCGGCCAACGATTCCGATAACGGTCATTCCCGGCCCGAAACCCTGTCACTTTGATCTTTATTTGTCGCGGAATCTTGAGCGGTATTTGTCGTCCATTCTGTCGATGGTCCGGATGGCACGCGGCGGCACGCTCGACGGAACGCTCATCGGCCGCGCCACACCGAGACCGACGACTCAACCGCTCTCCTTTTCCCAAAGGGGACTTGAATATCCGAAACTTCACCTCGACATCGAAGCCTTCATTCCCTCCACCCATGCCCTGTAGACCCAACCGTGTTTCTTGCAGGCCTTTGGTGTCCTAAGGGTGTGCCCCACATTTCCGGGAGTTGATCAGGCCAACTGCCGGGCCTTTCCGATAGGTGCTCGTCGCCAGGGATGGTTGGGTGCGGGACGTCGAGGTCCCGAGATGGGCTTGCTTGCATTGCTGGTTGGAGCCGCCTCGGCTCTGGGAGATGTCGCTCTCGGCTCCTTGGCCCCCCCTGCCTGCTCCCTGGTCTGCCTGGCTGGCTGCCTGGGCGCTACCCTGGCAGCCTTGCGGGCCTCTCGCCGGGCGGCCGCTCGCCGCTTCGGCTCCGCTCGCAGCACCGAGGCGATCTCGGGCCAGGCTTCCTCCCACCGGTCGCTGCACGCCACGTTCCGCAGGGCCACCATGGGATCGACGTTCCGCCCCTCCCAGTGCATCCCCGCTCCCTTGAGCCTTGCCTCCACCACCAGCTTGTTGGCGCTCTCCACGATCCCGCTGCCTATGGGGTATCCCGCTCTTGTGAACTCGGCGTAGCGGATCATCCCTCGACGCTTCTCCAGGTACTCCAGGCCGGTCGTGACCACCTCCAGGGCCTCGCCGCCCGCAAGTGCCAGGTCCTCGGCGAGCCCCCTCAGCTTGGCCAGCACCACCTCGGGATCCCCGTGCTTTAGCTCGTGCAGCTGCACCCGCAGCCACTCCGCGCTCTCGGCAGTGCCCATCCCGAACACCGCCCGGGCTGCCGCCGCCACGTATCCCGAGGCGTGCGCCCAGTCCAGGATCCTCACGGCATCGGCCCTGGCTAGATCGAGGAAGACCTGCTCCCAGTCGGCCCCATCCACTATCCCCAGCACCAGGCCCGCTCTCGCTGTCCCCCGCCGGTGAGTCTCCACCGCCGCACCTCGCGCAAAGCTCATGTGTTGCCGGCGAAATTGCTTGCGGACATTCCGGCAGGATTCGTTGCCGAGATCGGAGGGTAGCATTCGCGGGAGATGTGTAAGCCTGTCATTGGCCGTTGGGCAGCGGGTTGTGGGCTGTGTTGCAGCAGCGGCGCATCAGGTTAGGATTCGCCTGATCTCCGGCCCCGGCAGTTGGTCTGGCTGGATGCCCTCCTCGGCCAAGCGCACGGCTTTGACGTCGAGCTGAGTGGGGAGGGCTTGGAGGCACTCGTCGAGGCAGCGCCGGCCGGCCGCGTCCGCGTCGAACCAGAGGGTGATCCTGCCGTTGGGGCCGAGGGCTCGCGCCAAGAGCTGGGCCTGGCTCGGACTGAGGGCTGAGCCCATCAGGGCGCAGACGTTGGGGTATCCGGCCTGATGGAGCCTGAAGCAGCCGAAGAACCCCTCGACCAGGACCAGTCCTCCATCTTTGGCGAGTCCCCTTGCTCGGTGGAGGTTGAAGACGACGTGGGACTTGTGGAAGCTGGGAGGGAAGCGGTACCTGGGCTGTCCCTGGGGTGGCGAGCCCGGCCAGCGGCCGGCGTAGGCGACGAGGCGGCCTTCGTGGTCGTGGATGGGGATGGCGATGCGGCCCGCCAGGAGGCCAAGGGAGCACCATCCGAGGCCGAAGTGATCGATGGTCGCCGCTTTGAGTCCACGGGCGGTGAGGTAAGGATGGGTTGGGTCGAGCCCGCGCAGGGCGAAGGAGAGGGGCCGGTTCTCCCGGGTGTCACGGCGACCGGGGTGGAGGGGCCCGGAGCCGGCCGCTGTTCCCTGGGCCTGGCCGAGGCCGAACCAAGCGTCAAGCAGCAGCGCCGCCTGTCTGATGGTGACCCGCTCCGAGAGTGCGACGAAGTCCAGGACGTTGCCCCCTCGCCCGCAGCCGAAGCATCGGAAGGCGTTCTTGGTCAGGGAAGCTCGAAAGGAACCTTCCCTCTCGCGATGGAAGGGGCACAGGCCCAGGAGCTCGTCGCCCCGTCGGACGAGCCTGGCGAGCAGGCCGTAGTGGGCGAGGACGTCGGCGATTGAAACCCGGGCCTTGACCTGTTGGAAAGAGACCCATCCGGCCACTGTGCTCTCCTCTCGCCCGTCCCATCGGTCCTCGGCCAGCTAACTGGCTAAAGAGTAAAGAAGGTGCACGCGCATCCTTCGGGTGGATCTGGTCAGGTCCCGGTCTCCAGGTCGGCGATCACCTGGCGCAGGACCTGCTCGTCGAGGAGCTGCTTTCCCTCGGCGCAGCCGGCCATCAAGGCATGGGTACAGACCAGGTTGATCTGGCGTGGGATGCCTTTGGTGTAATCGAACGCCTTGGCGACGAAGCCATCGCTGAAGAGGGCCTGGCCGCGGTAGCCTGCGACCTCGACCTGGTGGCGGATGTAAGCACCGGTCTCGGTGAGGTCCAGGGGGCGCAGGTGGTAGCGAACACTGGTTCTCTGCCAGAGGGCCTCGTGGATGGAGAGCCGCAGGGTGCGTCTGAGCTCGGTGTGGCCGACCAGGACGAGGGCGGCTCCTGCCTGGGAGTCCATCCGAACGTTCAGGAGGAGCCTGAGCTCCTCCAGCATGCGTTGGTCGAGGAGGTGGGCCTCGTCGACGATGAGGACCGGCGTCTTCTTGCGCTCGTTGGTGAGGACGTCGAAAGCACGCCGAAGGGCGAGCACCATCTGCTGGCGGAAGAGGGGCACGGGCTCGCCGAGCTGGGTCAGCACTTCGTTATAGAAGCCGGTGATGCCGATGAGGGGGTTGGCGGTGTAGACCACGGTGTAGCGGGTGGGGTCCAGGCCGTCGACGAATGCCCGCAGGGCAGTGGACTTGCCGCTTCCGATCTCGCCGGTGATCAGCCCGATGCCCCGCTCGCGGACGAGGTAGGCGAGGCGCGCCTTTAGCTCCTCCTGGCCCAAAGCAGGGAAGAGCTTGCTGGTGATGATCCCCCGACTGAATGGCATCGTGGTGAAGCCGTAGAACTCCTGGAACATCGATCACTCCTCCTTGGCCGAGATGTTGCCCTCGGGCTTGCTCTCGTGGTTAGCCCCGGGCGTGCCCCCTCCTCGCCGCAGCACCTGGGCGAAGCTGATGGTGCCAAGCTCCCGCTCGAGCATCTGCCGGTGTTCGGCGCGCAGGGCCGCCAGGAAGTCGACGTGCTCGGCAGGCGCCTCCTGGGTTGGGGGTGGGATGCGGTCCAGGGCGAGATGTCGATCGCGCTCAAGCCTCACGACCTGGGCCTGAGCGAGGAAGCGGCCGGACCCCCAGACCTCGACCTCGGAGAGCTCGAAGGGGTCGAAGCGCAGCTCCACCTGCCGGCCGGCAAGGAGCGGGTCCACCGAGTAGCGATTGCCCTGGAGGGAGATCGTCGCCGTACGGGTGACCGTGCGCTTCTCCCGCCACAGGAACGCCTCGCGCAGCTGCCCGGGGTCGGCTTGTCGGACCTTGATCTGAGTCAGGCCCTCTTGGAAGCGTTCGAGGGGGGCCTGGCCCGTCTCGGAGTGGACGGCCCTGTGGTAGACGAGCTCGACCCAGGCCTGGAAGGAGGCGTTCAGGTCCTCCAGGGTGGATATACCCGCCGCCTCGACCTCGGGCAGGAACTGGGAGCGCAGCGTCCCGAAGAAGCGCTCGATCTTGCCGCGGGTGTTGGGGGGTGTAGGGGGTGGAGTGGACGAGGCGGACGGCCAGGGTGGCGCAAGCGGCAGCCAGCTGGGTGGAGACGTAGACCTTGCCGTTGTCCACGTAGATCCGCTCCGGCAGCCCCCGACGTAGGATGGCCACCTTCAGGACGCGCTCCAGGCGGGGCAGGTTCTCCTCAAGGAAGAACTCGCCGTAGGGGACGAGTCGGGAGTAGTCGTCGATGAAGCAGAAGATCGCGGTGCGGCGGTACTTGCCCGGGCGCTCGGCGTCGGGTAGATAGGGTCCGACGAGCATATCGCCCTGCCAGAGCACGTTGGGAGCCTCCCTCTCGAAGCGGCGGAAGGCTTTTGCCTGGCCGACGAGCCCCTGGCGGGTGATGCCCCGCGCGTGCAGAATGTCCTGCAGGGTGCGAGTCGCGATGGCGAGGTCCGGTGGGTAGGCAGGGTCGCGCTGCAGGATCTGGATGAGGGTGTTGGCGGACCTGCTCGGCACCTCCTGGCGCAGTGCGATGGCTTTGGCGATGATCTCCTCGGGGATGCGGCGGGATCTGCCCGCGTCGGTACGGACCTGGGGACCCAGGGCCTCGAAGCCCCCTGCCCTGTAGCGAGCGAGGTAGCGCCAGATGGTCTCCTCGTGGAGGGTGGTGCGGCTGGAGAAGGGGATGTGGTGGGTTTGCGCGGCGACGGCCCTCAAGTGGGCGGCGATCTCACCCCGTTCCAGTGGGTGGTCCAGCAAGGGGGCGATGAGGGTGTAGCGGAAGAGGGCGATCTGGGTGCGGCGCTCTTCCTCAGAGGGTAGTCCCTGGCTTGGCTTGGGCTTCATCGGCTTCCTCCCACGGGTCCTGGTCTCTTGGAGGCTGGCTGGTGGGTCCAGGTGGGGCTTTTGGGCCTCCGGAACAAGCTTACGGCCAGGGGAAGGAGCAGGGAATTGCCGAAAATCTGTGGGGCTAAACTATCCTGCCGAGCTTCTGGGAGTGCCCCCAGTGCCAGAGGGTGGCCAGCCAGCGGCTGAGGCCCGAGGTGACCTCCACGCCGTGATCCCGCAGGAAGGCGACGAGGTGAGGCACCGCCGCCACCAGTTGCTGGGAAGCTCTGGCCGCGCCGGCTAGCTCCTCCATGACGACCTCGAGCTTGCCGGGGACCAGCTGCCAGCGGGCGAGTTGCTGAACGAGCGCGTGGAGGTACGCCTCGCTGTTCCGAGCGAAGGCACCGACCCACTCGCGACAGGTGGTCCGAGTCGGCAGGTCCGAGGGGAGGAAACGTTGGCGGATGGCCGACCAGGAGGCCCAGGCCGTCAGGCGCAGGTCGAGCAGCGTCTGGATGATCGCGGCCTGGTAGTGGCGATGCGGCAGGCAGAAGGTGGGCAGCACCGAGACCGTCCTGCCACAAACCGGACACAGGAACCGCTTGATGCGAATTGGGATGGAGTGCTGGGGATCAACCGCGTTTCGGGGGTAACTGCCGTGGCCGACGAGTCGGTCCGGGGCCTCACAGTAGGGGCAGGATCTGGGTCGGGGGATGGAAAGCTGAGCGAACTCGCGAGCGTAACGCTGGACGTCGGGGCCGAACTCTGCAACAATGACCACGTTGGTGTTGGGGCTCGCGGCGGGGCGTTGGGGAAAACGGTGCTCGCCGCGGGCCTCACTCCTTTCCTCCACGATGATGACCCCATCCTAGCCCCCACCGCCTGCTCGCTCAATTCCCCACAACCAATCCTGCAGAAATCCCCCACTTCACCTACGAATAATCCCGCCGCCCACATTTAGGGCCGTACTTTCCACCGGGTTTATCGGGGGTGAACGCTGGTCAGTTGGGCGGCTGCCAGCCCCGCATCCTTCCCCTTTTGGGACAGGCCGATAATCCGCGTAGGCCTGTTCACAATTCACGA
>JAJYKO010000218.1 GCA_021788565.1 Chloroflexota bacterium | reverse complement strand
TCCTGATGCTCAAGTTTGCTGACTGCGTCCCGATTACCCTCTGGGATCCTGTGCGAAAGGTGGTTGGACTGGCGCACGCTGGTTGGAGAGGCTCGATCCTCGGGACTCCCGGTGCCACCGTCACATTCATGGTGGAGCACTTCAGGTCGCGTCCTTCAGATATTCTGGCCGGCATCGGCCCGTCCATAGGACCCTGCTGCTACCAGGTGGGCCCGGAGGTGGCGAGACTGGCAGATCAGGTTTTCGCCGGCACCGGAGTAGTGCAAAGGGATTCCGATACCGACGTGCGGTTCGACCTCTGGAGGTCGAACAGCGAAACCCTGATGCGAGCGGGCGTCCCGGAGGAGTCGATTTCTCTGGCCGGCATCTGTACCCGCTGCCACAGCGAACTCTTCTTCTCTCACAGGGCCGCGGGTGGGCAGTTGGCCGGTCGCTTCGGAGTAGTGGCGGGAATTCGTGATGAGTAGCTTGCGGGATCGTCTGGATGAGGTTCGCCGGAGAGTCGAGCTCGCGGCGGAAAGGGCGCACCGTGTTCCCTCGGAGATCCAGATCATCGCCGTTTCCAAGACCGTGGCTCCCGAAGTCATCGTGGAGGCCTACCGGCTAGGTCAAACCGAGTTTGGAGAGAACAGGCTTCAGGAGTTTCGCGGCAAGCGAGCGTTCCTCGATGCGGCGGACATGACGGCGCGGTGGCACATGCTGGGCCATCTCCAGTCGAACAAAGCCAGGCCGGCCGCAGAACTGTTTGATATAATTCACTCAGTCGATTCGGTCAAGCTCGCTCGGCTCTTGGATCGCTGCGCTGGAGAGTTGGGCAGGAAATTGCCGGTGCTGTTGGAGGTGAATTTCGCTCCCAGTTCGGGCAGGTCAGGTTTCCGGCCCGACGACCTGGACGCCGTGGCCGCGGAGATAATTACATTCTCCCACCTCGAGCCCCAGGGGCTCATGACTGTGGCTCCGCTGGGGCTGAACCAGGATGAACTTCGAGGGGTGTTTCGGGCGACGCGTGGTCACCGGGACCGGCTGGTGGCTCGATACCCGGACTCGGACTGGCGTCACCTGTCCATGGGCATGAGCAACGATTTCGAGCTTGCTATCCAAGAAGGCGCGACCGTGGTGCGTATCGGGCGAGCTATCTTTGGAGAGCGCCTCCCTTTGTTGACGGAATTAAGGCCATAGGAGAGCTGAATGACAAATTACATAGCGACCTTTGTCGACTATCTGTTCATGATCCTGATATATTCCATAATCGCGCGGGCGCTTCTATCCTGGTTCAATCTGGGCCCCTCGAATCCGCTCGTGAGGATACTTTACGAAATAACTGAGCCGATTCTCGGGCCTATGCGACGCGTGATTCCGATGATCGGCATGATCGACATATCACCCATCGTGGCGATCCTTCTGCTTGGCTTCCTGCAGAGCCAGCTGGTTGGTGCCCTGAGGGGAGGGTACGGCTTCTGACCGCAACCCCTGATCTCGTGCGGCTCATCTGATGCCGTGTTGCGATCCGGCAAACAAGTAGCCGCGGACATGACGCCCGCGGCTACTGTTTCAACCGCGCTTCCATTTCCTCCAGGGAGGGCAGGTCCACGTCGATCAGCTTCTCCCGCGACCTGTCTCCCTTGCTGAGTGCCACCTGGTATGGCCGCAGCCCCAGGGACTGCGCCAGGAACCCCAGGAGACTCCTGTTAGCCTTGCCTTCGACGGCGCGTGCGCGCAGCCGCACCCGAAGGGAGCCGTTATCCCACCCGGCTATCTCATCCCTGGATGCGCCAGGCTGCACCCTCACCAGGATTCTGATCATGTACCTTGATCCCTGACCCCCGTCAGCCGACTAGATCTCGGCCATGACTTCTCGAGCTGCCGCCACGGTTGCTTCCACGTCAGCTTCCGTGTGGGCGGTCGAGACGAAGGTGGCTTCGAACTGGGAAGGTGCGAAGTAGAAGCCGCGCTCGAGCATTCCACGGAAGAACCGGCCGAAGGTGGACGTATCGCTCGTCAGCGCGCTCTTATAGTCCACGACGGCTGCGTCCGTAAAGAAAGCCGCCGACATCGAGCCGACCCGTGTCTGGAACAGCTTCTTGCCCGCGCGGCGGGCTGCATCTCCGAGACCCTCCGACAGCTTCCCCGAGAGCTGCTCTAGCTGCTCGTACATGCCCGGCTTCCGCATCAGCTTCAGGGTCTCGATGCCCGCCGTCATGGCCAGGGGGTTGCCCGAGAGCGTGCCGGCCTGGTAAACCGAGCCGGCCGGCGACATCATCTCCATCATCTGCCGCGGGCCGCCGTAGGCCCCGACCGGCAGCCCACCGCCGATGATCTTCCCCATGGTGGTCAGGTCTGGCATGATGCCGAACAGCTGCTGTGCTCCTCCGTAGGCGACCCTGAATCCAGTGATCACCTCGTCGAAGATCAGCAGTGCCCCGTTGGCGCGAGTTACCTCGCGCAGCGATTCCAGGAAGCCCGGCTTCGGCGGGATGACTCCCATATTGCCGGCCACGGGCTCCACGATGACCGCGGCTATCTCTCCTGGATAGATGCGGAACGCCTCCCGAACGGCCTCAGCGTCGTTGTATGGCAGCGAGATGGTCATCTGGGCGGCAGCCTGCGGCACACCTGGACTGTCCGGCGTACCGAGGGTTGTGGCTCCGGATCCGGCCTGGACCAACAGCCCATCCGAGTGGCCGTGGTAGCAGCCCGCGAACTTGATGATCCTGTCCCGTCCCGTGAACGCCCGGGCGAGCCGCAAGGCGCTCATCACAGCCTCAGTCCCCGAGTTGACGAAGCGCACCATCTCCACCGATGGCATCGCCTCGACGACGAGCGCGGCTAGCTCGCTTTCCAGCGCGGTCGGGGCGCCATAGCTGGTGCCTCGTTCCGCCGCGGCCTGGATAGCCCTCACGACGGTTGGATTAGCATGTCCGAGTATCAGTGGACCCCATGAAGCGACGTAGTCTACGAAGCTGTTGCCATCCACGTCGAAGACGTGGCAGCCCGCGGCGTGGTCGATGAAGAGCGGCTGTCCCCCGACGGCCCGAAACGCCCGGACCGGGCTATCGACACCGCCTGGAATGAGCTCGCGAGCCTCGGCAAACAGTCGGCGCGACTTTTCCGTCTGCATGTCTTTCTCCTCTATCTTCTTTGCTTCCCTGTCATTCTCTCCACTTCGATGGATATGGCCACCGTAGTGTCGATCGTCACCATTTCCGGCTCGTATTCCCGGTCCGGCATCAACCGGTCGACGTACTTCTGTACGAACAGATCCAGGGCCTGATGCTTCTCTGGACCGTCCTCTATCACTCGCGCGGTTCCGAAACAGATGACGCTCTTGTAGAGGTGGGACGTGTCGCAGGCGTACCCGCCAGTCGCGATCACCTCGCCAGGTTCATCAACTTCAAAGCACGCCCTGCGATCGGCGGCCAGGTTATCCAGGAGATGACCGGAGGATGCACAGTGGAGGAAGATGGTCCTGTCCAGGGGAACGTAGACGAAGTTCATGGGGACTACGTAGGGCGCACCATCCTCATCCGTGGTGGCGATCCTGCCCACCAGCGCCCGGTCCAGCAGCCGGGTGCATTCCTCGATTGCCATCGCCCTGTCTTGCCTGCGCAGCTCTTTCGGCACGGTCGGAACCTCTCTTTCGTGTACCTTGGGCGCTGAGCATTCTACCACGACCTGGGGCCAAGAGCAGTTCGCGTTGCCCTTTACTTTGTAGCTGCTGACTTAGTATACTGCCACACAGGTTTCTGTATGTACAAGGTCTGGCTCGGGGGGTCAGAGTATCGAGAAGGAGGGCGGAGAGTTGGCGGGGGAGGTCAGGGAAACGCAGAAGTCCCTAGGTGCTACCCTGGCAAAGGGCCTAGGTCCGCTGGAACTGGAGGTCCTGGACGTCATCTGGGAAATGGAGCAAGCGACCTCCCGCGAGATCTTCGAGAAGATGCGCGAACGGAAGCGGCTGGGCCAGTCCACCGTGCTGACCGTACTCAGAAGACTGAGCGACCGCGGCATCCTGCGCCGCCAGGCGGGAGGAGACGTCTACGTCTACTCGCCGGCTATGGAGCGCGAGGAGCTTGGAGGCCGGTTGATCGATGACGTCGTCAACCGGATCTATGGGGGCGCGGTTGACCCCGTGATTTCCTACCTGATGTTGCGTAGGGGAGCTCAGTAGACTGAGACCCTTCAAGGCAATCGCGGAACGCTAGCGGTAGAGCCGGCACTCAAGGAAACGTCAAACTGGGTGCCGGCTCTCTTTGTCTCGCCCCCCTGGGCCTCTGGTCTGAGTCCGCCTGCGCGATCCCTCGTCATGCTCGGGTTGTGTCCACCTACCATGACGCGCTATAATATCCAGGCAAGTAGATGGCTGATGTTATGCCTGGCCTCGCAACTTGTCTCCCCTAGCTGGCCCACCGCGGGTGCTTCGGAGGTGCTGCTTTGTCTTGGAGACTGCTGCGCGCGATGCTGCTCTCAATGTTTCTTGTGGTGACCGGGCCCGTTTCGGTCTCTTCCGATGACGAAGTGGCGTTCGTACTGGGATTTCGGACGCTCGCCGACTTGATTCCCGACGTGGTGGGAACCCCGCTGGAGAATGAGCACCACAACCCGATCAACGGGGACGGTCTGCAGATGACCTCGACGGGATTGATGGTGTGGCGCAAAGCCGACAACTGGACGGCCTTCACGAACGGCTGGTGGACCTGGGTCAACGGACCCTACGGCCTGCAGGATCGGCCGAATGAGATGCGCTTCGGCTGGGAACTGGAAACCCTGCTCGCGGCTCCTACTTCTGCACCTACCGAAGCCTTCGCGACCGCGGTCTCGTCAGCTTCCCAGAGGGCAGCTCCGTCTGCCCCCACGGCATTTCCGGCCACCAGTACGCCGACGGCCTCACCTGTACCTTCGCCGATACCGACGTTTACCCCCACACCCACTCCACGGCCTTCCGCAACCCCTAGAGCTACGCGGACGGCTGTGCCAACCCACACCGCCGTCCCCACACAGACCCCGAAGCCTACTCCCACGCCGCTGCCTCCCGGTATCATGAGCGCTGAACCGGCTGGCGAGTGGGTGACCAGCGTGTCCGAGGGCGAGCCATATTACTGTTCCAGGGGCGACGACGCGTGCTGGCAGGGATGGGCAAGCAGGAACCGCATCTGGTTCGATACGGAGGCGGAACTGCTGGAGGCGTATCCCGGTAGGGTGAAGAAGTACTAGGGCTGCGTCACACGCCGCTCCTAACATCCTGGAGTCGAGGCCTTAGCCGGTCGTACCAGGACCGCCTGCTGAAGCCTTGACTCCAGGACCCGGCAAACGCCGTGTGAAGGATTGCTAGCGGTCTTTTACTCGTGATCTGGCGAGTTTGGGCCGGCGGTCGATTGGAGAGCCACCTCGGTTGTCGCAACCTGGTACCCAGGGTGTCAGGTTACGAGCCACAAAGCCTTCGCCTTGCCTGTCGGACAGCTGAGGAGGGGGCGGACCGCCTGTCCCCGAAACGACCCGCCCCCTCCTCAAAGAGAGGAAGGAGTGTTCCACGTCCCATGCAAACGTTACCACCGCCGACGGACACGTTCGTTAACCAGGCGTAATATCTTCGTTAAACGAATCCTAATTATCATGTTGTAGGGTTTCCCGCCAATGGTGTGGAGCCCTACCTCAGCGCGGCCCGCACAACCAGCCGGCCGAGATACTGGTGGCTGGCGTGGTCGAAGGTCCCGCCGCACGTGATGAGGGTGACTTCGGGCGTACTCGACTGCGCGAACACCACCTTCACCGGTGCGGTATCGGCGTTGTACATCCTCGACCACTTGACGGCGAATTGGTAATGCTTTCCATCCGCGGTCGTGACTATCACGGTGTCTCCAGGCGCCAACTCGTGGAGACCCCAGAATGGCATTAACTTGCCCCCCCAGTCTACGTGTCCGGCGATCACCGCGTTACCCGGCTGGCCGGGTCTGGGACCTAGCTTGTACCATCCCACCTGCGTGGGGATCTTTGGAACGTCCATCGCTCCACCAGAGGTGAGGCCGACGTATTCAAAAGTCGTGTCAACGGAGATAGCCGGTATCTGAATCCGGGTGGGCAGGGCCACCGGCGGAGCGGTTGGCTGAGGCTTAGCTGTGGGCGCTGGCGTAGGAGCCGGGGTAGCCGTCTTCACCGGGGTCGGGGACGGCATCGGCGATGGAGTTGCCGTCGGGTTAGGTGTGGATGTGGGAGCTGGGGGCGCCGCAGCCCCGTTCCTTGAGACTGCGTAGATCCCTACCACAGCTGCCACGACTACTACGCCTACCAGCAAACCGATCAGTCTCTGCATATATCCTCCAACGGTCGAAAGCCCGACCTTGCTTTTTCGTTGGCGCCTTCATGGCGCGTCGAACAGTAAGTATACCGTGTGAGCCCGATGGTCCCGATTGTGCAAAGTAGCAGAGCTGAGACCGACCGTGTTCTGTCACTTACGCCGAGGGACAAGGACCTCCTCCGGCCCGCTTCGTCTCTGCGACCAGGTAGAGGTCCTCAACAGGAATCGGTTCACTTCGGCGGCAGGGACCCGGCTGTCGGACTGCACGAAAGGTAGGTTTTCACCTTTATGAAAAATGGGGGAGAGAGGCGAAAAGCGCTACAACCGCTGGCTATCCTCGTCCTCGTTGTGTTGCTGGTATTTGCTGCCTCCAGTCTGCTGCCCGCTCAGCGGGCACAATCGACTACTTCGGTGCCGCAGATCGACATCAGTCAGGTCGCGGCGTACGCGAAGACGGGCCAGATTAGCACCATTGACCTGAGTGGAGACAATCTGAACGTCACCCTCACCAACGGGAGCACGGCGACATCTATTAAGGAGCCTGGCGTTGGATTGACAGATACGTTGCGCAATCTCGGCGTCACTCAGGCGGAGCTGTCGAAGATAAACCTGAAGGTAAACAGCCAGTCAAATTTCAACTGGCTCAGCTCCTCGATCTGGCTTCTGCCGCTGCTGTTTATCGGCGTGATGATGTTCGCGTTCATGCGGCAGGGAAACTCCCAGCCCGGTAGCGGAAATGTCTTCTCATTTGGGAAGAGCAAGGCCCGGCGTATCACGGCCGACCAGCCCACGGTGCATTTCACCGACGTAGCTGGTGTGGAGGAGGCCAAGGAGGAGCTTTCTGAGGTAGTGGAATTCCTCAAATCGCCGGAGAAGTTCGCCGCAGTTGGCGCTCGCATTCCCAAGGGCGTTCTCCTTGTTGGCCCTCCCGGCACCGGCAAGACGCTGATGGCGAGGGCCGTGGCCGGAGAGGCGTCGGTTCCATTCTTCCACATAAGTGGCTCCGAGTTCGTGGAGCTGTTCGTGGGGGTCGGCGCCTCCAGGGTGAGGGACCTCTTCGAGGAAGCTAAGAAGGCGGGACCCTGCATCGTGTTCATTGACGAGATTGATGCTGTCGGACGTCAGCGAGGCCGGGGGATGGGCGGTGGCAATGACGAGCGCGAGCAGACCCTCAACCAGATCCTGGTCGAGATGGACGGGTTCGACAAGAACGTGGGCATAGTGGTGATTGCCGCTACGAACCGCCCGGACATCCTGGACACCGCGCTGCTAAGGCCCGGGCGCTTCGACCGGCGTGTCACCCTGGACAGCCCCGACGTCGCCGGCCGGCTGGCGATTCTCCAGGTGCACGCCAGGGGCAAGCCAATAGCCCCAGACGTTGATCTCGAGAGGCTGGCCAAGCAGACGCCGGGCTTCTCCGGTGCTGACCTGGAAAACATCTTGAACGAAGCGGCCATCCTCACGGCAAGGCGGAAAGACACTGTCATCACCGAGATCGATCTGGAAGAGGCCGTGGACCGGGTTATAGCGGGCCCCGAAAAGAAGGGCAGGTTGATCAGCCCTGAAGAAAAATCCGTCACGGCCTACCACGAGGTCGGGCACGCGCTCGTGGCCTACTACATGACTCACCTGGATCCGGTGCACAAGGTCACGATAGTGGCGAGGGGGCACTCGGGT
>JAJYKO010000217.1 GCA_021788565.1 Chloroflexota bacterium | reverse complement strand
ATCGCGATCCTGGGGGCGGGCAACGGGGCGCACGCGTTCGCTGGCGATCTGGGAAGACGTGGCTACCCGGTTCGCCTCTACAACAAGTTCGCCCATGAGCTGGTGGGCATGCAGGCGGCGGGCGGCGTACGCCTGGAAGGCGCCGTCGAGGGGTTCGGCCCCCTTGAGATGGCAGCGACAGACATCGCTCCGGTCGTCGTGGAGGCCGACATTATCCTCGTCGTGGTGCCTGCCATCGCTCACGCCGCGATGGCAGAGGCATGCGCACCGTATCTCCACGACAGCCAAGTCATCGTCCTGAACCCGGGGAGAACCGGGGGTGCCATGGAGTTCCGACAGGTTCTGAAGAGCCGAGGTGTCAGTGGCGGGGTAGCGGTGGCGGAGGCTCAGACGCTCCTCTTCACGTGTCGCATCTCGGGGCCCGCACGTGTGCGAGTCACCAGCGTGAAGCGGCAGGTGCCGCTGGCTGCTCTGCCGGCCAGCAGCACGCCGCGAGTCCTTTCCGTTCTGAATGCCCTCTATCCACAGTTCGTCCCCGCGCAGGACGTTATCGAGACCGGACTGGACAACATCGGGGCGGTCTTCCACCCGGCGACGGTGCTTCTCAGCGCGGCCAGGATTGAGTCCGACGTGCCGTTCGAGTTCTACAGGGACATGACGCCGGCGGTGGTGAGGCTCCTCGAAGCAATCGACGAGGAGCGCATCGCGACCGCCAAAGCCTTTGGTGTTCGGGCAACATCCGCGGCGGATTGGCTGGAGTTGAGCTACGAGGGCATCCAGGGACAGACCCTGTACGACCGCATTCACAGCAACCCCGCGTACGCGGGTATCGCCGCTCCGCGGTCGTTGGACACGCGCTATGTCCTGGAAGACGTACCTACCGGCCTCGTGCCTATCGCATCCCTCGGCCGCCTCGCCGGCCTGGAGATGCGCACGATTGGCGGATTGGTGGACGTGGCCTCTGCCGTGTACCGCCGCGATTTCTGGAGGGAGGGAAGGAACTTGGAGCGCCTCGGAGTTGCCGGTCACAGCGTGGACGAGGCGAAGGCTTTGATCCGCGAGGAGACCATCGCCGCGGGCCAGGCAGGCAGCCTGCCATGACGCCGTTGAATCGGATTCGCACCTCGTTGTTTGCTTGGGCTCCCCTGTGAAGAACAGTTTCGGTTAGACGCCCCATTGAGCGAGGAGGGATTGTCATGACTGACAGAGAGAGTTACTTGAAGAAGCGAGTAACCAGGCGCGAGATACTGGGAGCGCTGGGGTTGGCGGGCCTCGCTGGGGTCGCGGCGGCCTGCACCCCAACGCCACCGGTCAGCCCCACAGCAGCCCCCGCCGGCGGGCCTGCCGCTGGCGTGCCTGCGTCTGGTGCATCGGCTCCAACCACAGCACCCCAACCCCAGGCGGGCGCGTCGACCCCGGCCAACACCACGTTGACGGTTGCTCTCGCGCGCGCCCCTGTCACCCTCGATCCAGCCGACCACAGCCAGCGGGAAAGCGAGACCGTCATTCGAAACATGTACGACGGCCTGTTCACCCGCGACCACGGAAGCGGAGCTCACCTCGAGATAGCCGAGTCCGCTACGTGGCTCGATCCCAAGACCCTTCAACTGAAGATCCGCTCCGGCATCAAGTTTCACGATGGCAGCCCGCTCACGGCGGACGACGTGGTGTTCACCTTCCGTCGGATCATCACCGACAACGCGATCGACTATCCGAAGCCACACACCTCTCCCCGCAAGGGGCTCGTCGCGCCGCTCCTCTCCATCGACAAAAAGGACGACCTGACCGCGGTTATGAACTTCAGCGGCCCCTGGCCTTCCGCGTTTCAGCAACTCGTCCAACAGCAGATCGTCTCGAAGGCGTACGTCGAGAAGAACGGCTCCAAGGGGCTGGCGGAGAAGCCGATGGGCGAGGGTCCCTTCAAGTTCGTCTCGGCTAGCAGTGGCCTCGAAGAAGTCGTGATGGAACGTTTCGCCGACTACTGGGGTGGCGCTCCAGACCTCCCGCCAGTCGGTCCGGCCCAGGTACAGCGCGCGGTCTTCCGGGTCATTCCGGAAACGTCGACCCGTGTCGCGGCCCTCCTGTCGGGAGAGGTAGACATCATCACCGAGGTGCCGGCTGATCTGATCGACACCCTCAAGGCCAAGTCCGGTGTCCAGGTTAAGACCGTTGCGGGCACGCGCCCGCTGTGGATGGAGATGAACGTCAAGCAGGAGCCGTTTACCGACGTTCGGGTCCGCCAGGCGCTCAACTACTCCGTCGACAAGGATCTGATCGTCAAGAAGGTGTACAACGGCATGGCCCAGCCGCTGGGCGGCCCGCTCTCCCCATTGGACAACTTCGCGGATCCGAATCTAAAGCCGTACCCATACGATAAGAACAAGGCGCTCGCCTTGCTCAAAGAGGCCGGATGGACCCCGGGCGCGGGAGGCACCTTGACCAAGGATGGCAAACCATTCACCTTTGTCATGGATACGATCTCCACAATCCGCCCCCTCGCGGAAGCGATCTCCGCGATGCTCCTGGACGTCGGGGTCAACTCCAGCGTCCGTGTCTGGGAGTACGGAGTGATCACGCCCCAACTACTTGCCGGCGAGCGCCAGGCATTCGTGGGCGACTGGGGCGACGCGGCTTTCGATCCGGTGGGCCACATGGAAGCGAAGTGGGCGACCTACAAGAAGGGTTCGGCCTACGGGCGAGGCAACTTCTCCGGCTACTCAAATGCCCGGGTCGACCAGCTTATCAAGGACGGTGAGATCGAACCCGACGTGGCGAAGCGCCATGCCATCTACAACGAGGCACAGAAGCTGATCTACGACGAGGCACCGGCGGTGTTCCTGGTGCTGCCGCAGGCCATCGAGGCAGCCTCGGCGCGCGTCCAGAACTGGGAACCAGCGTCCGACAGCCGCGAGAATCTGCACGACGTCGGCGTGAAGTAGGCCAGGCTAGTAACAAGGACCTTTGAGCTAACCACGGAGGCACGGAGGGCACGGGGCTCTCCGCGGTCATCTCGGCGAACTCCGTGTCTCCGTGGTGAGGTAGATAGGGCGATGCGATCGGTAAAGATCCTGGAGCGCGTTTTGGCCACGATACCGGTAATGCTGGGCGTGGCTGTCGTGGTCTTCTTCTTCATACGGCTCACCCCCGGCGACCCCGTGGACATCATGATGGGCAGGGGCGGCGCCGTCTCGGCCACCCAGATGGCAGAACTTCGCCACCAGTTCCACCTGGACGAGTCGATACCGACGCAGCTGTGGTACTTTCTCAGCGGCGCCGTGCGGGGTGACCTGGGCTACTCGTACATCCGGAACAAGCCGGTGGTCGACCTGCTGGGTGAGCGGCTGCCCGCGACCATCGAGATGACGATCGGCGCTCTCCTCGTCAGCCTGATCATCGGCCTCCCAATCGGCATTATCTCGGCCATCCGCCAGAATTCCCTCGTCGACCGTCTGAGTATGGCCGGTGCTTTCCTCGGGATCTCCATGCCTGGTTTCTGGCTCGGCATCGTCCTCATCCTGTTCTTTGCGGTCCGCCTGCAGTGGCTCCCCTCCGACGGCCGCCTCAGCTCCAACATTCACCTTCAGCAGGTGACGGGCATGTACGTGCTGGACAGCATACTCACCGGCAACGGAGCTGCCCTGTGGGACAGCCTGAAGCACCTGATACTGCCCTCGATCACCCTGGGAGCGGGAGTAGCGGCCATTATCGCCCGTGTGCTGCGATCCACCATGCTCGAAGTGCTTCGGAGCGACTACATCAGGCTCGCGCGGGCCAAAGGCGCCAGCGAATGGGTCGTGATCATGAAGCATTGCCTGCGCAATGCCTTAATTCCTACGATCACCGTCGTCGGGCTTCAGGTGGGCGTGCTGCTCGGCGGCAATATGATCGTTGAGACGGTCTTCAGCTGGCCGGGACTCGGCCGGCTCGTGGTGGACGCGATATTCAATAGGGACTTCCCGCTCATCCAGGGCGCGGTAATGATCTATGCCTTCACCTTCGTGCTGGTCAACCTTGCTGTGGACATCTTATACACCTATCTGAATCCTCGCATCTCGCTGTAAGGGCAACGGGAGAGATCTATGGCGGTACAAGCGCAGACACGGAGACAGGCGGGCTGGAGCTATGCCTGGCAGATCCGCCTCAAGCTGTGGCGGCAGGGCCTGGTGGAACTCGCCGCGGAGCTATGGCAGCGCCCGGTCACCCTCATTGGCGGCGTCATTGTGCTCCTCTTCATTCTCGCCGCGCTCTTCGCGGGCTCGATTACTACGCACGACCCCACGCGCGGGAGCCTGCTACTGAAGTTCGACCCTCCGGCGTGGGAGAAGGGCGGCAGTTGGGACTACCCGCTGGGAACCGACGATCAGGGGCGGGATCTGCTGACCAGAATCGTTTTCGGTGCCCGCATCTCGCTAGCCGTGGGAGTGCTGAGCGTCGTTGCCTCAGTCGTGGTGGGCTCGGTTCTTGGGGCGGTTTCCGGCTATTATCGGGGCTGGCTGGATGAGATCCTCTCACGCTTCGCCGACCTGCTGCTGGCGTTCCCGTTCCTGATCTTTGCCATCGGCATGATGGCTTTTCTCGGCCCGGGCTTCGTTAACCTCGTACTCGCGCTCGCATTCAAGGGATGGGTCGAGTTCTTCCGTCTCGTGCGAGGAGAAATGCTTGCCGAAAGAGGCAAGGAGTATGTCGAGGCGGCTCGCGTGTCCGGGCGCAGGGACCTGGCAATAATGGCGTCCGAGATCCTGCCCAATATCGTCCAGTCGGTGTTCGTGCTGGCTACACTGCGCCTGGGCTACATGATCATCATGGAGGCCAGCTTGAGCTTCCTTGGCCTGGGCATCCAACCGCCGGATCCAGCCTGGGGCTCGATGGTCGCCAGCGGTCGCGACTACCTTTTCAACGCATGGTGGGTATCGACCTTCCCGGGCCTCGCCATCCTAGTGCTGGTCGTGTCCATCAACGTGTTTGGCGAGGGGCTGCGTGACATTCTCGATCCGCGGCTCAAGGTGGAGTAGGGAACGATGGGCACTGACATCCCGTTGCTCGAGCTGAGGAACCTGACGACCGTCTTCCCAACTCGCCGCGGACTGGTGCCGGCGGCAGCGGGCGTCAGCCTGACCCTCAACAAGGGTGAGATCCTGGGCGTCGTCGGAGAGTCAGGCTGCGGCAAGAGCGTCACGATGCTCTCTGTTCTGCGGCTGATCACCTCGCCGGGTCGCGTCGTGGCTGGTGAGATCCTGTTCCAGGGCGTCGATCTGCTCCGCCTTTCGGGTCAGGCAATGCGTCGCATCCGGGGCAAGGACATCGCGATGATCTTTCAGGATCCACAGACTACAATGAACCCGGCCTTCACCGTGGGAGAGCAGATCCGCGAGTCGCTGCGCATCCACCACATCATGGACGGCGGCGGGCCGGTGTCGCCGCTCAGCCACTCCCGAGCCCGGACCGAGATGGACCGGGTCTACGAGCTCCTGGCGGAGGTCGGCATCTCTTCGCCTGCTGACCGCTTCAACGAATACCCACACCAGTTCAGCGGCGGGATGCAGCAGCGAGCCCTCATCGCGATCGCGCTCGCGTGCGAGCCAAAGCTGCTGCTCGCTGACGAGCCCACCACTTCCCTCGACGTGACGATCCAGGCACAGATCATGGATCTGATGCGGCGCATCAACCAGGAGCGGGGAGTGGCCATTGTGCTGGTCACCCACAATCTTGACCTGGCTTCCGAGTTCTGTCAGCGCATCGCTGTAATGTACGCCGGGCGCATCGTCGAGACCGGTCCGGTCGACGAGGTTATCGACTCTCCGCAGCATCCCTATACGCGTGGCTTGCTCTCCTGCATACCTCGGATCTCGTCGCGTCGGACACGCATCCAGCCGATACCGGGCAACGTCCCCGACCTGGCGGCGCTGGGAGCCGGTTGCGCGTTTGCCCCTCGCTGCCCTTATGCACAGCCTACTTGTGAGGCCGGCCCCGTCCCACTGTTCCGGGTCGGTCCCGATCACCTGGCCCGCTGCCTTCGTCACACGGGTGCGCGACAGGAGAGTTGGGACTGGGCGGACATCCTGCCTGGTGAGATGATGTGATGCAAAGCATTGTTCCACTGGTCGAGGCGCGCGATATTGTCAAGCATTTCTCGCTGCGACCGGGCATCCTGGCCCGGGTACTGGCCGGCGCTCACAATACCGCCGTGCGGGCAGTGGACGGCGTGAGCCTCAAGATCTGGCAGGGCGAGACGATGGGGCTCGTGGGCGAGAGCGGCTGTGGCAAGACGACCTTTGGTCGCGTTATCATCCAGTTGTACCAACCGACGTCTGGGGAGATCCTGTTCAAGGGCATACCGCTCGACAAGGGGCGGCACATCTCGAACGGAGAGGAGAGCGGTTCTCCCAGCGGGGTCGACTTCTACCGAATTGCCCAGATCATATTCCAGAACCCCTATGCGTCGCTGAATCCTCGGAAGACCGTCCGCGAGATCGTATCCGTGCCGCTGCGAAGCCGGGGCCTGAAGGACATCCGCGAGCAGGAAGAGGTCATCGTGCGACTCCTGGAACGGGTGGGATTGAGCCCTCGGCACCTGGACCAGTATCCGCACCAGTTCTCGGGCGGGCAGCGCCAGCGGATCGGAATTGCCCGCGCTATCGCCATGCAGCCCCAGTTTATCGTCGCCGACGAGCCTGTCTCATCCCTGGACGTCTCGGTCCAGGCCCAGGTGATCAATTTGCTGGAGGAGTTGCAGGAGGAGTATCACCTTACCTATCTATTCATTGCCCACGACCTCAGCCTGATCCACCACATCAGCGATCGTGTGGCTGTGATGTACCTGGGACGCATCGTGGAAGAGGGTCCGACGGATGAGCTGTATGCCAATCCGCTGCACCCATACACACAGGCACTGCTGGCGGCTATTCCGTCCATGGATAAGTCCGTGCGCCGCCGTCGCGTCATCCTGCCGGGCACCGTTCCGAGCCCAATCAATCCGCCCTCCGGGTGCCATTTCCATCCGCGCTGTTTTGCGCGCGACCGGAGCGATTGCAGCCAACGGCAGCCGCCGCTGTTCCAGATCGAGGGGCGGCGGGTGGCCTGCTGGCTCTACGAGGCCCAGTCCGCGGCCTCCGACGAAACCGTTGGGCAGGCCACCAAGTGAGAGATATCGATCTCCGCGGCAATCACTATCAGATGGGTTTCCAGCACGGCCAGCAGGTCCTGGACCTGCGGCCATTGATCGTCGATGTTGCGAATAGGCGTCTCGCTGTCCTGGCGGGCAGCCCAAACTACGGTCTGATCGAGGAGTTGGAACGGGTGTGGGAGGCCCAGGCACGCTCCACCCTCGACATGCTGGCAGGAATGGCTGAGGCCCTCGATCTGGATGGCTCCCTGCTGCTCCGGTATGCGGCCGCTTCCTACCTGGAGGATAGACAGAGAGAAGCTTCGGAGGCCGAGGGGTGCACCGTCTGGGCAGCGTCGGGACCCGCCACCGCGGATGGTCTGCCTCTCCTCACCAAGAACCGCGACTACAACCTTGCACATCTGCCGCTCCAAGCCGTGGCTCGGGCAACACCCCAAGATGGCTACCGGTACCTGTACGTCACGAGCGCCGGCAGTCCATGTGTCTTCAGTTCCGGGATGAACGAGAAGGGCCTAGCCGTCGCCGACACGTATGTGCCGTCCTCGGACAATGGGCCTGGCCTTGCGCGATATACCCTCATGATGGAGTTGCTTGAACACCACGCTTCAGTGACTTCAGCACTGGAATATCTGAAGGCGACGCCACGCATGGGTCCGGGGAACCTGGTCCTGGTCGATGTTGAAGGGGAGATGGCGGTATTCGAGGTAGGCCACCGCTACTGGGGGATCGTTCCCCCGACGAACCACATCGTGGCAGCCACCAATCACTTCGTTACCTCTACTCTGCGGAGCTACTACGTCAAGCACGAGGGGGGCGGGACCGACGATGAGAGTGAGGCTCGCTACCAATC
>JAJYKO010000216.1 GCA_021788565.1 Chloroflexota bacterium | reverse complement strand
CCTTCGGCTTCACGCCGGCGCCAACGTGCGTCTGCTTCATAAGAGGGATCCGGCGAGAACTGGATTGAAGGCGATTCAGATGCGGATTAGAGAGGTTGTGCTTGCGGTAGTGGTGGTCGTGCTCGCGGTATTGCTGTTAGCAACGCCGTCGATGGGTGCAATGTTCGGGTATGGTCGATTTGCCTTTGGCAGAGGCTTCGGAGGTCCTGGAATGATGTTCGAATACGGATTCTGGTGGTGGCCGATTCTCATGCTGGTCTTCTGGGCCATCGTGATCGCGGGCGGAGTGACACTGCTCGGGCGGTTCTTCGCGTCCGCGCCCGTGGCATCCGGCTCTGGCCGGCAGCTTCCCACGGCGGACAGCGCGCTGGAGATCCTGCGCGAGCGCTACGCAAAGGGAGAGATCACGAAGGAGCAGTTCGATCAGATGTTGAACGACCTCAACTCGACCAAACGCCCGGGGTCAGCATAAGCTACAGCGCGGGGCAGGCGGGCTAACGGCCGCCTGCCCGCTGTCACTTCTTCAATACCTGGCGCATTTGCTCGTACTGCTCACGAGTGATCTCGCCGTTGGCGTATCTACGCTTCAGAATCTCCATCGGCTCCTCGCCATCGTCTCTGGAGCGTCCCGGGAAGAGGCGCATCACGACCCACACCACCATAAAGATCACGCCAGCCCAGAACAGAAACGCCCAGATCATCCATTGACCGCCAAGGCCCATAACCATACGCCGCCCCGCGCGCAGTTTCAGCTTTTTCACGATACTAGCAGCGATATGTCAAGAACAGCCGTCTGGTAGCGTCAAGAATCTATCAAGCCACCGCTCAGGCGAGTCACAAACTTTGGCCAGGATGGTCCACTAAGTGCAAGGTCTAACGTGGATCAATAAAGCGGGAGAGGAACAGTCAATGTCGGAAACCAAGCTCAGCATCGGCGACGTCGCGCCCGATTTCGAACTGCCCGCCGACGATGGCACTACCGTGAAACTGTCACAGTTCCGGGGCAAGCGAGTGGTCGTCTACTTTTACCCAAGAGACGACACCCCCGGCTGCACAACTCAGGCCTGTGGCTTTCGCGACCATCACCTGGACTTCGAGGAGAAGAATGCCGTGGTGCTGGGGATCAGCCCAGACAACGTCAAGTCTCACCAGAAGTTCAAGACGAAGTACGACCTGCCCTTCATCCTGTTGGCCGACACGAACCACGCAGTTGCGGAAGACTACGGGGTCTGGCAGGAGAAAAGCATGGCCGGGAAGAGGTACTTCGGCATTGTCCGAAGCCACTTCGTCGTGAACGAAGACGGCAGACTGGCCGACGTGCAGGTCAAGGTGAGCCCGGCTGATAGCGTGGAAAGAGCAGTAGCCGCGCTGGCGTAGCGGCGGCGGGGGCCAGATCTGGGGCTCTGTGACTCGTGAACTAGCGTCTAAACCGAAGACAAGGTGGTACCCATCGTCATCCCCGCGGAAGCGGGGATCCATTGCCCACACCCGAAGCGTGGATTCCCGTTTGCGCGGGATCGAGAGGCGCAGAGCCTGGGCCGCTCAACGGGCCCAGGCTCTACCTTCACAACTGAACTTCTCAAGAGAGAGCCGGGGGGTGGTCCCTATCACTTTCCCGCGGTCTGCCGGACTCATCTGGCAATCGCCGGCTGTGTCTCAACCATAGCCTTGAGAGCTGCCAGGGTTTTCTCGATGTTCATGCAGAGGTCGTGGTCCACTGGAAATCGCCCACCTGTCTGTGCCACGAACCACGAAGGCAGTTCGTACTCGGCGGTCAGTGTAACCCAAGTGGTATCCTCGGTGGGCTCGAATTCCCAGTCAAGACGGCCTTTCAGTCCCGAAACGAAGACGCCGGAGATCTTCCTCTCCGGCACCACATCAGTCGTTTCCACCTCGATGGGAAACTCAATTCCGGCGAGTTTGCCCTCCATCTTCAGCCGAGTGCCCGTCTGGTGACGGGGGCTAGTCCATTCGAACTTTGAGAACCCTCGGAAGAACGAAGGGTAGTTTTCGTGATTGTCCGCGTATTCGAAGACCGCGTCAGCCGGGGCGCGAACTTCGTGTGAAAGCCGTACCAACGCCATACTATCACCCTCCAGTGTCGAGCACCTAGAGGAACCACTCCCGGCCAACCCAAATGCTATCACCGGCTTGCCTGTCTGTCTACAGTATATGCTGTTGCGCTGCAGTAATCATGCATATAGCAGTTTCTCAAGAGCTGAGTTGCCACCGCAGCTGGCATCAGCCCACGCGGGCCTGGGTTTGACGCTGTGGCCCCGCGCGTGCTAGGATCACCTCACAATCGAATAGTCAGAGACAAAGGTTCCCCCTGAGGGGCTAAGAGCGAAGCCGGTGAGAAGCCGGCGCTGTCCCGCAACTGTGATGCGGCCGCGAGTTCGTGGTCGATAAGCCAGGACGCCTGCCTTTGCCAGCTGTTTACGGCCTTCGAGGACGAGGACAACAGCCGCCATCTGAAAGGATCGGTCCCCTGTCCACATTCTCGGGCAGGGGACTTTTTGTTGTTGGACCGGTACTCTCCAGGTTACGCAGCGAGCAAGGAGTCCGGCGAGACTGGACCGGAGCCCAGGCGAAACCCGCGGGGTCTCTGGGAATCAAGGCGCGCCAGTACAGGACCACGAGCCAAAGACCCCGCGGGTTTGGTCGCCGCTTTACTTTAGACAGGGGAACACGACCTTGAAGACACGCCCTTTTATCCGTCCGGATCAGATCGAGTCGAGAAGCTTCGAGATCATAGCGAGTATCCTTCCAGACCTCGATCAAGCTGCCCCCGAGTGGCCGATCGTCCGGCGGATAGTTCACACCACAGGCGACCCGTCGATAGCGGGGCTGCTGCGAATCCACCCGAAAGCCGTCGAGTCGGGCGTGAGGGCGCTTCGCGAGGGCCGAACGATCATCACAGACGTTAAGATGCTTGCCGCCGGGATCAACCGTAGGTTGGCAGACAGGCTCGGCTGCGAGGTGATGTGCGCCATCGACGACCCCGCTACGGTGGAGCTAGCGCAAGAGCGGGGAATAACGAGGGGAGCCGCGGCCATAGTCCATCTAAGGTCGAGAATCCCCGGCGCGGTCGTGGCGATAGGGAACGCACCCACTGCACTGTTCGCCTTGCTGGACTCCCTGGATAACGGACTGGCCCCTCCGGCCCTTGTCGTGGGCACTCCCGTCGGCTTTGTAGGGGCGGCGGAGTCGAAGTCCGAGTTGGTGCAGATGGCGCCGCCTGTCCCCTACATCACGGTCGAGGGAACGAGAGGAGGGAGTACGATCGCGGTCGCGACGGTCAACGCGCTGCTGAAACTGGCAATCAAGGAGTAGTCGGCTCGGGCTCCGGGGCACGTGACCTGATGACTCGGAGCCTGGGTTGTCCCAACCCGGGCGGTTTTTCGATCTACCGCCGGCGTTAGGGACAACGCCCGCTTCCGGACCTAAGGATCCATCGGATCCATCGGCAAGAGAGAGTTGAGACAGGTGAGATGAGGAGTTATCGCAGACCGACGAAGGCCGCGGGGGCGTGGGCGGCACTGGCGCTGCTGCTCGCGGGGGCTCAGATAGCCTACGCGAAGCCCCAGGAGATGCACATCATGGAAGGCTTCCTTTCGCCCTTCTGGGCCGCGTTCTGGTTCGCGGTCGCGGCCCCGTTCTGGGTGGTAGGCTTCCGGCGCGTCAGCCTGTTGGTCGCGGAAAAACCGGAAACGCGTCTGCTGCTCGGGCTGGCGGGGGCCTTCACTTTCGTGCTCAGCGCGTTGAAAATGCCCAGCGTCACCGGATCCAGCAGCCACCCTACCGGCACGGGGCTCGGCGCTATCCTCTTTGGCCCTTCCATCATGAGCGTCCTGGGCGGAATCGTCCTTCTGTTCCAGGCACTGCTTCTGGCCCACGGCGGACTTACCACCCTCGGTGCAAACACCGTGAGCATGGGGATAGTCGGCCCCATAGCGGGCTGGGCCGTCTGGCGAGGACTGGCCGGCCGATCTCCAACCTGGTTGGCGGTCTTCCTCGCCGCCGTCCTGGCCGACTGGCTCACCTACGTCACCACATCGCTGCAGCTTGCGCTGGCCTACCCGGACCCGATAGGTGGGATCGTCGCTTCCTTCGTCAAGTTCGGGACAATTTTCGCCGTCACCCAGGTTCCCCTGGCTATCAGCGAGGGGATCCTCACCGTCCTGATCGTCAACGCGCTTCGTGGCATGGCACCCGACGAGTTGAAGACTTTGAACGTCAGGGGGCTACAGAATGGATAGAAACCGGCAGGTCGCGCGACGCGGCTTTCGGCCGGCCGTCAACTGGCTGCTGATCGCCGCGGTGGTTGCCCTGGTGGTCGTGCCCCTGGTGATTCGGACAGGCTCCGAGTTTGGTGGCACAGATAACGCAGCCGTGAACGAGATAGCGTCGATCGACCCCAACGCGAAGCCGTGGTTCACGCCGCTCTGGACGCCCCCTGGACCCGAGGTGGAGAGCTTCCTGTTCTCGGTGCAGGCCGCCCTGGGTGCAGGCTTCATCGGGTACTTCTTCGGCTACAAGCGGGGTCGATCGGCCGGCAACAGCACGGCTGGTCAGAAGGCAGATCAGGACCATGATTGACCGCTACGCCTACTCCAGCCGCGCACGGGGTGTGGATCCCATGTACAAGGCAGGGCTCGCGCTAACGGTTATTGTGCTCTGCCTGGTGCTGGACCGGCCGATGGTGGGCCTGCTCGCTGCCGCCTGGATGTGGCTTCTGGCCAGCCGCTGGGGAGGGCTGCCGGTCCTACTATTCGGAAGGGTTCTGTTCGCGGAGGCACTCTTCCTGCTGCTCGCGGTCGTCGGGGTCGCCTTGAGCATAGCCACTACGCCTCCGGAGATCGGCTGGAGTTGGAACCTGGGGCCGCTGTGGGTAGGCTGCACTCCCGGATCCTTAGATACCGCTCTCCGACTGGCGACGCGAGCGCTAGGCGGGACGGCGGCCATGAACTTCCTTGCCCTTACCACGCCGCTCGTGGACGTCATCGACGCCCTGCGGCGTCTCAGGACACCGGCCCTGCTGATCGATCTGATGACGCTGATCTACCGTTTCCTCTTCACCCTTCTGGATAGTCTGACTCGGATACACACTGCCCAGGAGAGCCGGCTGGGCTACGTGAATCTATCAAGGGGAATGTCCAGCGCCGGGGTACTGGCAGGACAGCTGTTCGTGGACGCCTGCCACCGAAGCCGTAGGCTACAGATCGCACTGGAGAGCAGGGGTTACTCCGGCGAGTTGAAGGTGCTTCCCGCCGCCTACCGTGGCGACCGGTGGCTGCCATGGTTGGGGACGGGCGTGGTCGCCAGCCTCTTCCTGATCCGGGCGGTCGCATGAACCCAATTCTGGAGGTGGACGACGTCCACTACCGCTACCCGGGACAGCCGGCGCCTGCCCTACGAGGGGCTTCGCTCAGCGCGCCGGCGGGCTCCAAGATGGCGGTCGTCGGCCGGAACGGGTCCGGCAAGTCGACGCTCTTCCTGCACTGCAACGGGGTCCTCCGTCCCGATTCGGGCACCGTACGCATTGACGGCCGCCCCGTCACCTACGATCGCCAGTCGTTGATCGAGCTTCGCCGTCAGGTGGGCATAGTCTTCCAGGATCCGGAGGACCAGCTGTTCAGCGCAAGCGTTGCGCAGGACATCAGTTTCGGTCCCCTCAACCTTGGTCTCCCGGAGGAGGAGACACGCCGCAGGGTGCAAGTGGCGGCCGAGATGTGCGAAATCACCGAACTGCTTGACCGTCCAACCCACGCCATGAGCGGCGGACAGAAGACGAGGGCGGCACTAGCCGGGGTCCTGGCGATGGATCCACGGGTCCTCTTGGTCGACGAAATCACCGGCAGCGTCGACCCCTGGATGCGCAGACAGATCCTGGCCATCTTCGATAGGTTGGCCGGCCACGGCACTGCCGTGATCATGGCCACCCACGATATGAGAATCGCGCGCTGGTGGGCGGACCTAGTAGCCGTGATGGACTCTGGGCGGGTGCTGGCCACCGACACGCCGGAGGCGGTTTTCGACAATCGTGAGTTGGTAGGGCTCATCACCCCGGATGACGGATGGTAGCCGGGCCTGGTGCGCCTAACAGTACCTGTAGGGGCGGCCGTCTCTGGCCGCCCGCGGGCCGGCAGGGCGTGACGCTGCGCTCGCTCGCGTCACGCGGCCCCTACAGGATTAGTGGACATTTTGGGGCACGACCGGGCAATAGGAGGATACACAACATGGGAGAGCTAGGCGTCGTGCTTCTCGCCCACGGTAGCCGCGGAGAGAACGCCAACGACGGTCTATTTGAGGTAGCACAGGCCCTAAAGGATAGCGGGAAGTGCAGAATAGTCGAAGTCGGCTTCATGCAGAGGAACTTCCCGACCATCGAGGAAGCCGCTAAGAGCTGTATCCTCCAGGGTGCCGATACCGTGCTGCTGATCCCCTACTTCTTGCACGTCGGGCTTCACCTGCAGCAGGACCTGCCCGAGGTGGTGGATATCCTCAAGGTCCTCCACCCGAACGTTCGGTTCGCCTTCGGGAAGCCGTTCGCGCACCACCCGAAGCTGCTCGACATCGTCGTAGACCGCATGGAGGAGTGCATGGCAGGCATCGACGGTGAGGCGACGGCGTCGGAGGAATCTATCGAAGCAGACATGGTCGATCCACCCTCCAATCGCCCTCTTCGGACGGGCTACACCACCGGTGCATGTGCCGCCGCGGCCGCAAAGGCCGCTGCCGAGGTTCTGCTGTCGCAGAAACGGGTCATTCAGATCGAGATTCCACTGCCCACCGGCCAGCGCGCTCGACTCCCCGTGGGGCGGTGCGAGATTCACCTCGACCGCGTTCGCTGCTCCGTGATCAAGGATGCTGGCGACGATCCGGACGTCACCGACCATGCTGAGATCTGCGCCGAGGTCCAGTGGCAGGAGGAGCATGGGATCGCCATAGATGGCGGGGAGGGAGTGGGCACCATCACCAAACCGGGCCTCGAGCTGCCGGTCGGCTCGGCCGCCATCAACCCGGTGCCGCGACAGATGATCAGGGAAGCAGTCACCGAGGCCCTGGGGGATGCGCTGACGGAGCGAGGGGTCAAGGTAGTCATCTCCGTACCGGCCGGCGAGGCGTACGCCAGGAGGACGCTCAACCACCGGCTGGGCATCGTGGGCGGCATCTCTATACTGGGGACCACCGGCATCGTCGTCCCCTTCTCGTCTGCGGCCTACACGGCAAGCATCTCGCAGGCGCTCTCCGTCGCCATGGCAACCGGCTGCCGGCAGGTAGTCCTCACCACTGGACGGCGGACGGAGCGATTCGCCCAGGCGCTGCTGGACCTGCAGGAAGAAGCGTTCGTGCAGGTCGGGGACTTTATGGACTTCGCCCTGGAGGAATGCGTAGCGCGGGGTGTGCGACAAGCCACCTTGTGTGTCATGATCGGCAAGCTCTCCAAGCTGGCGGCAGGTCACCTTCAGACCCATGTGAGCAACTCGCTGATGGAACAGAGCTTCCTGGCCGGGATCGCCGCCGAAAGCGGGGCGGACCCCGGCACCGTCAAAGAGATCACCGAGGTGAACACCGGGCGCCACTTCGCCGAGATCGTCCGGGCACGCGGATTGACTCGCGCGTTCGACCTCATGTGCCGGAAGGCCGCGGAAAACTGCAGCGCCCACGTGGACGGCAGGCTGGCCGTGGAATGCCTCCTGGTGGACTTCGACGGCGCACCAATGGGAAGGGGCAGCAGTGCACAGTGAGAGTCGATTCGACGGCCCTGGAATCGACTCTTTAGCGGGCGGTATCCCGGAACCGCCGACCGAAGTCTCGATTCCAGGAGGTCAGAACCTGCATGATGAGGCAGCAGTGGAGAACAAGGTCTACGTCGTCGGCGTCGGGTCCGACGGGATATCGGGCCTGACCCCTCGGGCGAGGGAGATCCTGGACGGGGCCGAGCTATTGATCGGCACCGGCCGGCTGCTCGCCAC
>JAJYKO010000215.1 GCA_021788565.1 Chloroflexota bacterium | reverse complement strand
AGCACCTCGACAGGCGGGATGCCCTACTCTACAACACTATCACTCATGTTGGTGAGCAGATCCATATACAGTGCCCGTCGACCAATAGACAGGATTTCTTCACAAGCTCTCAGCATTACAATCCGTTGGAACCACTTGCTCGCGAGACGCTCACCGCCCGGTGTTGGGCTCCAACCGAGACGTCAGGCGACCCGTGAGGGACAGGTAGATCAACGTCCAGTAGTTCCAGAAGAACGCGTTTGCCACGCCGCCCAGGAACCACAGCCACGCGACTGCGACCACCGCGGCTGCGCCCGAAAAAATCAGCAGTGTGGTGGAGACTCCCCCTGAAGAGTAGAGTGCAAACCCCAACGCCCCGACCGGGACGAGCAACAATGCGGCGCCGAGCGCGATGGCTATTCCGGCCGCGATGGTGAGGGCCAGGCTTATCAGCCAGGCGAGTGCGCTGGTGGCCAGGTTCCGCCGCAGTAGTCCATACCCGAGCCGGAGGGCAGTCCACGGCCCCACGCCCTCCTGAGGAATAGCCCTTTGCGCGAAGGCCACGACAACGGACATGGCAATATAGATCGGGATCGCGATGAGCAGGAGGAGCAGGCTGAAGACCCCTCCGACGATGACCATCACCATCCGCACCGGCCCGTGTAGGGCTGCCACGATTGCCAATATGGACGCGACCACCACGGCGAGAATAACCGCCGCCAGGATGCCGAGCCCGATCAGCATCAACCACATGAGAAGATAGCGCCAGATGGTCCGAAAGCCGGCTCTCCAAACGCCGGAGCCCGTCGGCCGCTGGCCCAGGGCAAGGTTGGCCGTTGCCTCTGCCATGCCGCCCTGGGCGATCTGAGCGGCGACAAGGAGCAGAAGCGAAATGAGCAGTACCGTGGCCACAACTCCGAGGAAAATGGGGGCGACGTTCTGGCTCAGGTAGGGATTCGCATGCCGGAACGTCTCTTCAAGATCCGGAGTATAGTAGCTCTCGAAGTTCGGAAAGTTGCCGCGCCACTGAACGGTGTTTGCCGCGCTGAAGGGTGTGCAGGAGCCCACCGTAGTAGTGGCGAACAAGCCTAACACCCACAGGAAACGGTGCCGCCAAGTGAGCTGCCAGGACCTCCTGACCAGCCTGCCGAAATCCATCAGCTCTTCTGACCCCTGTCGATGGAATGGCTCAGCTATTCCTTGTCACCACCTGGTACTCGGCCTCGCTGCTGACGCCTAGGCCGAGCTCGATGGCTCGTCTGATCAGCGGCATCTGCCACACCGGCATCTGGACCTGATTGCCTCGCGGATACTGCTGGAGCACCTTGACCTCTTCTACGTCCAGGGCGATTCGGTCGCCGGAGGCGAGAATGACGCCGGGCTCGACCGTCTCCCCCTTGACCGGACCCTCGGTCACGAACGCCTTGCGACCATCCATGATGATCAAGTCCGGGCCAACCGCCAGTCCCAGCTCGAGCATCTTCAGATACATCGGCTCTTCGGGCTTGCCGCCCCTAAAGTCCGCGTGCATGTACGGCATCTCCGCCGGATGGGTCATGCCGACGTTCAGCTTAAGGCTCCCGGTGAAGCTCGCCAGAAAATGGGTCTTCATGCATGGAAGGTAGACGATCTTGTCGAACTCCTTGAGCGACTTATGGAAGGCAACCTTCCCATTCCACCACTGAGCCTTCGTACCTAGCTCGACGTCCATCCAGGGGCCGTCGTCGAAGGTGATCACCCGGAAACCCATCTCTTTGCTGGCGGCCAAAACTCCCATCTTTTCGAGGACGTCGTGCGTCGGCAAGGCGGGCCAGCCAGAGCGTTCGCCGACTGTCAGGTCCGTGATGCCCTCGTCCTGCAGTAGTTCAATAACTGCTACAAGGAAAGACAGATCTGTGGCAGCCGGCAGCGGATCGGCGCTGTTGTAGTTGGGCTTTATTAACACGCGGTCACCCGGGCTTAGAGCCTTGCGGAAGCCCCCTATTAGGTCTACCGATTCCTTGATGGCTGCCTTCAACTCCTTGCCAGTCGCGGAGACCTTTGATACTAGGGCAAGTCCTTCTCGGGTGTAGGCGTTCTCTGGCCTGTGCCGCCAGTCAGTCACCTCGTCCACGACCCTCTCGATGTGCAGGATATCGTCCCACTGCATCTGGCACCACCTCACAAAACTATCGTTGAGCAGCGCCAAGTGTACCAGGAAGGGCCCCCTACGAAAACTACCAAGATGCGCTATGCGCAGCGCCAGTCGAGGAGAGACTCACGAAGCGCCAATGCGGTGTTGAAGGCGAGCTGTAGAGCTTTGGCCAGGTCATCACCCGAGACGTCGCGAGGCAGCCTCATACTGCCAGGAGTTCCTCCCTCACGAAGTGGAGTCGGATGATCTTCGGGCGCTCGGCCTTGTCGAAATGGCATCGAACCGCGTCCCGAACCTGGGAGTACAACTCCTCAAGATCATCCGCTTCCGTGAAGATCGAGGCGCCAAGGGCCCGCGCAGAGAAGCCGCCCTCCGGCGCGTTTTCTACAACGAATATCACTTCGTCCACGATGTTGCTCCTGGCGATAGCATCTGCTGCGAAGATTGCCTCGAAGAATCGACAAGACAAACTCGCTACACACAATGATGCTCCTGAGCGCGCGATTCCGCAAGGATTGGGGGCCTCCGACTGCCAATCATACGGCCTTCTGGGGCTTCTCCGGCCCGCGTTCGCTTTGTGGCTGCCGGGTGGCTATGCTAGAATTGCCGGCTGTCCGTAGCAGGCAGAGTCAGTTCTCCGGAGGAGAGGATCTTTGGACCAGACAGCATACTGGGTGGGGCTCAGCCTGGTGCCAGGAATTGGGCCTGCTAAGTTCCGACGGCTGGTGGAGAGCCTGGGCAGCCCCGAGGCCGCATGGAAGGCTCGGCCGGCCCATCTGGCGGAGGCGGGGCTAGATCGTCGCACCATCGAGTCGCTGGTAGCCGCCCGCAACAAGGTGGCTCTGGAACAGGAGATGCAAAAGCTGGAGCGTCTGCGCGTTAGACCTCTGATCGCCGACGATGCGGACTACCCGGACAGGCTGCGCACCATCGCCGATCCGCCGCCGATTCTGTACGTGCGCGGGGAGCTGTTGCCCGAAGACGACCTCTCGGTGGCTATCGTGGGGACCAGACGAGCGACGGCGTACGGCCGGCAGGCAGCCGAACGGTTCGCCCAGGGGCTGGCTGAAAACCGTGTAACGGTCACGAGCGGCCTTGCCAGGGGGACAGATACCTTCGCGCATCGGGCCGCCCTCGACGCCAGCGGTCGGACCATCGCGGTACTGGGCTGCGGGCTTGATATAATTTACCCTAGTGAGAACCGTAGGCTGGCGGAGGAGATAGCTGAGTGCGGTGCCGTAATCAGCGAATTCCCTCTGGGGACTAAGCCCGACGCCGTCAATTTCCCAAGGCGCAATAGGATAATCTCAGGGCTGTCTGCCGCGACACTCGTGGTGGAGGCCGGAGATACCAGCGGAGCCCTGATAACCGCGGAGTTCGCGTTGGAGCAGGGCAGGGAGGTATTCGCGGTGCCGGGCAACATCTTCAGCCCAGCGAGCCGAGGTTCGAACCGTCTGATAGCGGATGGTGCGAAACCGGCGTGCGAGCTTCGTGATATTCTTGAGGAGTTGAAGCTCGAGGCGGCGATAGAACAGAGAGAGGTGCGGCAGACAATACCTCAGAGCGAGACTGAGATCGCGCTGATGCGCTGTCTTAGCCACGAACCGGTGCACATCGATGAAATCAGACGGGCCGTCTGTCTGCCGATGTCCGTTGTGTCCAGCACCCTGACGATGCTGGAGCTCAAAGGGCTGGTGCGACAGACTGGCGGAATGAACTACGTTAAAGGATAGGCGACGTGCCGAAAAACCTGGTGATTGTGGAGTCCCCTGCCAAGGCTAGGACGATTCAGAAGTTCCTCGGCAGGGATTATGATGTTGAAGCCAGCATGGGCCACGTCCGCGACCTGCCGAAGAGCGAGCTGGGCGTCGACGTGGACAACAGCTTTGCCCCGCGCTACGTGGTGCCGCGCGACAAGAGGGCGGTCGTGAAGGACCTCAAGGAACGCGCCAAGAGCGCCCAGGCCATATTCCTCGCGACAGACCCTGATCGCGAGGGAGAGGCCATTGCCTGGCATCTTGTAAACGCGATAGCCGCGGACAGCAAGCCACTCCGGAGGATCGAGTTCCACGAGATAACGAAGGAGGCGATCCAGCGTGCGGTGAAGGCACCGCGGCAGATCGATATGAAACGGGTCGACGCGCAACAGGCGAGGCGTGTTCTCGACAGGCTTGTCGGGTACAACCTCAGCCCGCTGCTCTGGCGGAAGGTTCGGCGCGGTCTCTCTGCTGGACGCGTTCAGTCCGTGGCCGTGCGCCTGGTGGTGGAACGCGAGCGTGAGATCGAGGACTTCAATCCGGTCGAGTACTGGACGGTTGAAGCCGACCTGGCGAAGAAGCACGGCAAGACGGCTCGCTCCAAGCCGCCGATCTTCAGAGCGACCCTGGTGCAGGCGCAGGGGAAGAAGCCTGAACTAGCGAACGCCGAGGATGCCAATCGGGTGACGGCCGATTTGGAAGACGCCGCGTATACGGTCGCCGACGTGCGGGTGAAGGAACAGACCCGGACTCCGGCTCCTCCCTTCACCACCAGTACCCTCCAGCAGGAGGCCGGCCGCAAACTGGGCTTCACTGCCAAGCGGACCATGGCGGTGGCCCAGCAGCTTTACGAAGGGCTGGATATCGGCTCAGAGGGCAGCGTTGGATTGATAACCTACATGAGAACCGACTCGACGCAGTTAGCCGAGTCGGCGGTGCAGGAGGTTCGACGCTTCATCGACGAGCGCTACGGTCGACAGAGTGTGCCGGAGTCGCCCCGGGTGTATCGGACCAAGAGCAAGCTGGCCCAGGAGGCGCATGAGGCGATCAGGCCGACTTCCGCGTATCGGGAGCCCCAAAGGCTTAGGGGGCATCTCACCCCAGATCAGGCCAAGCTGTATGACTTGATCTGGAAGCGATTCGTCGCGAGCCAGATGGCCTCAGCCGTGTATGAGGTGACCACTGTGGATGTCAGCGCGAACGGCAAGGCGAAGGGCAGTGACTACCTGTTCCGGGCCGCTGGATCGCGGGTGGTCTTCCCCGGCTTCCTGGCGCTGTACCGTGAGGGACGGGACGATGAGGGTCTGGATGAGGATGCACAGAAGCCGCTGCCGGATGTGGAAAAGGCCGAGGAGTTGACGCTGATCAAGCTGGTGAGCGACCAGCACTTCACTCAGCCGCCCGCAAGATTCTCCGAGGCAACGCTGGTGAAGGCGCTAGAGGAGCGGGGAATCGGCAGACCGAGCACGTACGCCCCGATTCTCTCCACGATTCAGGAGCGTGGCTACGTGGAGCGGGTGGAGAAGAGGCTGCGGCCGACGGAGCTTGGCCGGCTGGTCAACGACCTGCTGGTGGACAACTTCGGCAGCGTCGTGGACGTGGACTTCACCGCCAACATGGAAGAGAAGCTGGACGAGGTTGCCTCTGGGGAACGACTCTGGCCACCGGTGATCGAAGAATTCTACCTACCGTTCCGGGAGAGCCTGGATCGGGCGGGCGAGAGCATAGAGCGAGTCAAGATCGAACCCGAACCCACAGACGAGGTGTGCGAAAAGTGCGGCCGTCCGATGGTGATTCGGATGGGGCGGTTCGGCAAGTTCATGGGTTGTAGCGGTTTCCCGGAGTGCCGGAATGCCAAGCCGATACTGAAGAAGATAGGCGTCGCATGTCCCGAGTGCGGCGCGGACATTGTGGAACGCCAGACAAGGCAACGGCGCACCTTCTACGGGTGCAGCCGCTATCCGGAGTGTAACTGGACGTCGTGGCAGCGACCCGTGCCAGAGCCATGTCCCAAGTGCGGCGGACTCATGGTCGACATGGGGAAGGCGGGACCGCGGTGCACGAAGTGCAGTGCTCAGGAAATCGCCGAGGCATCGCCGCGCAAGCGCGAACCGTCAGAGAACGGACCCAAGAGCAACGGCGCTGTGAAGAGGGCCGCCTCCAGCAGGAGCAAGACGACCGCTGCCAAGACAGCGGCCAAGGAGACAGCGCCGTCCCGGAGCAGTCGAACCCCGACGAAACGCAAGACTGCCTAATGAGAGGGTGAATTAACGATGGCCGAGCGCGCCCGAATCGCTCAACTCCGTGAGGCTATGTCCAAGATTGGTGCGGACGCTTTTCTGATCTCGCAGCCTGAGAGCAGGCGCTATCTTAGCGGGTTCACCGGGCATGACCAGCCGCCGGTGGACTCCGCGGGGTACCTGCTGATTACAGATACGGAGGCGATCCTGCTCACCGATAGCAGGACCACCGAGCAGGCCGAAAAGGAAGCGTCCTACTATGATGTGCGGCGGATCGATGACAGGCTCTCCAACACCTTGGCGCAGCTCCTCCCGCAGCTGCGGGTTTCCAGTATCGGTTTCGAGGGCAATCATCTGCCGTTCAGGCTCTATGAGGAAGTAAAGGCCGCGGCAGATGATGCGTCCTTAATCCCAACCTACGACGTGGTCGACCACATCCGTGCCGTCAAGGGCCCGGTGGAATTGGAGGCGATCCGAGACGCGGTGACAATGGCCGATGCCGCCTTCGCCCATCTGCTGGGAGTTGTAACGGCTGGCATGACCGAGAAGGAGTTGGCCTGGGAGATCGAGTCGTTCCTGCGCAGGAGCGGTTCGGAGGGGGTCGCGTTCGATCCCATCGTCGCGTCGGGTCCCAACGCCTCCATGCCGCACCACGTCCCTGGAGACCGACCGCTGCAGGCCGGCGAACCGGTCATCATCGACTGGGGCGCTCGCGTGCGGGGTTATTGCTCCGACATCACCCGCACTATCGTTCTTGGAGAGGCTGATGAGCAGTTCAAGCGGCTGTACAATGTCGTTCTGGAGGCGCAGACGAAGGCCGAAGCGCGCATCCGGGCCGGCATGCCTGGCTCTAAGGCGGATACTATAGGTCGTAAGGTGATCGCTGGTGCTGGCTTCGGAGACAATTTCGGGCACTCTCTTGGGCATGGCGTGGGCCTGGCCATACACGAGAGCCCGAGGCTGGGAAGGACGTCCCAGGACATGCTCGAAGACGGAATGGTGTTCAGCGTTGAACCCGGGGTGTACCTGCCGGGATGGGGCGGCATCCGAATCGAGGACCTGGTTACCTTGCGAGGCGGCAAGCCTATCGTGTTGTCGCGATCGCCGAAGCAGCTAGAAGCAATGGAGGTATAGGGGTGATCAACGTCGGGGAAATCAAGAAGGGCATAATGATAGAGCTGGATGGTCAGCTTTATCAAATCGTGGATTTCCAGCATATCAAGATGGGGCGTGGAAGCGCTCAAGTTAGGCTTAAGCTTCGCAACATCAAGAGCGGCGGGATCGTGGACCGTTCCTTCCAGGCAACAGAGAAGTTCCAGAGGGTGCGCTTGGACCACACGACCGTCCAGTATCTCTACAGCGATGACGACCAGCACCATTTCATGGATACCGAATCCTTCGACCAGATAACACTCACGCGCGAGCAACTCGGGGACGCGGTGATGTATCTCAAGGAGAACCTCACCATGGAGTTGCTCACCTACAACGACCAGCCCCTCGGGGTAGAACTCCCGATTACGGTCGACCTGCTGATAGTGAACACCGAGCCTGGCTTCAAGGGCGACACGGCGACCGGCGGGACCAAGCCGGCAGTAACCGAGACCGGGCTCACCGTGCAGGTGCCGCTCTTCGTGAACCAGGGTGAGACGATCCGGGTGGACTCGCGAACCGGCACTTATCTGGAGCGTGTGAGCTGATGCCTCTGCAGTTCGATCTGGGCGCTCTCGATCGCAAGGAGATCAGCCGGCTGATGAAGCTTCTTGCTCGCACCGACGTCGAGGAGTGTGAGATCGAGCAGGGGGAGTTCCGCATCTTTGTAAGAAGAGCCGTGTCTGCCGACACGGCTTCCGTCGCTTCCGAGATTGGACACTCCGAAGAGCAGGAGTTGGCTGTCGACGAGC
>JAJYKO010000214.1 GCA_021788565.1 Chloroflexota bacterium | reverse complement strand
TGTCGGCGAGCTGGGCGAAATGAACCCCTCCATCGACGCCAAGAAGATCAGGATCGTGGGCGTCGGCGCGAACAGCCGGATCAAAGGCGTTGATCAGCCCACGCTCAAGGAGCAGGGGATCAACGCGGTGCTGGAGAAGTTCCGTGGCTTCTTCGCACCCAAGGGAGTCCCCGCGGACACGCTGAACGCGATGTCGGCCGCGCTGAAGGTCGCGGCTGAGACTCCCGAGTACCAGAAGTACGCGGCGGACAACTCTCAGACCATGGCGTACCAAAATGTCGCCGACTTCACCAAGACCGTCTCCGACCAGGCAAAACAGTTCAAGGCGTTCATGGACACCGCAGGCTTGAAGCAGAAGTAGCGCGTCGCACCGACCCATTACCTGGCCGGCGCCGCGCGGCGCCGGCCAGCTTCCAGGGGGCACGCAATGCTGTTACGCAGAGAAATAATCGTCGGGCTGGTGGTGATCCTATTCTCGGCCTGGTACTACTGGCAGGCTGGCTACCTGCCCCAGGCGGCTGCTGATCCCCTGGGGCCCGCCGCCCTGCCAAGATTCCTGGCGGTGAGCATGATCCTGTTCGGGCTGGCGCACATCATCGTGAGCTACTTCCGTCGGAACCGGCTCGCGGAGGACGAGGAGCCAGACACGCTGGAGGGGCCAGCCAGAACCCGGGGCAACCTCCGCATCCTGGGCGTTATCGTTCTCACCGGCGCCTACATCGCTACGATGGAGCTGCTGGGCTATGTCGCCAGCACCTTCCTCTACCTGCTGTTCCTGATAATTCTGCTCAGGGTGCCCAGCATCAAGGGCCTTGCCATCAGCACCGTAGGGGTGACGCTCTCGCTATTCTTCCTCTTCGCGAAGTTCCTCGGCGTCCTGCTGCCCGTGGGCTTCATCGAAGAGCTGATCCAGCATTAGGTGAGGAGGCAAAGATGCTCGACAATTTCATCCTCGGAGCGCAGGTTGCCTTCCAGCCGATCTCGATCTTCTTCATCTTCTTCGGGGTATTCTGGGGGATAATCGGCGGCGCCCTCCCTGGCATCACCGGCAGCATCTCGATGGCGCTGCTGCTCCCCTTCACCTGGGGCATGGATCCCGCGATCGCGGTCAACACCCTGGCGGGGGTTTACGTAGGGGCGCAGTACGGCTCTTCCATCACCGCCATCCTGATCCGGACGCCCGGCGCGCCAGCCTCGGCCGCCACGGTACTGGATGGGTACTCCATGCACCAGCGGGGTGAGTCGGCGCGAGCGCTCGGCATCTCCCTCTGGACCGGCACCATCGGCGGGCTGCTGAGCGTTGTAGCCCTGATTCTCCTCGCGTTCCCGCTGGTGGAAGTGGCCCTCATTTTCGGGCCGCCCGAGTACTTCGCGACGGCGCTCTTCGGGCTGACGGTTGTAGCCACTCTCTCCGGCGGGAACTACATCCGGGGCTTCGTCTCGGGACTGTTCGGCCTGGCCCTCGCCACCGTGGGGATGGATCCGTTCGTCGGGAACGCCCGCTTCGACTTCGACAACGTGAACATGCTGGGCGGGCTCGAGCTGATCGCCGTGATGGTGGGGCTCTTCGCCGTGTCCGAGGTGCTGGTGCAGGCCAGGAGCATGGCCGGTTGGGAGAAGATCCGGGACACGAAACTCGCCACTAAGATGCCCAGCTGGCAGGAGCTGAAGAACCTGATGCCTATCACGCTACTCTCCTCCGTGATCGGGATCGTGGTCGGCGCAATGCCCGGGGCTGGGGCGACCATCGCCTCCTTCATCGCCTACGCGGAGGCGAAGCGGTGGTCCAAGCACCCGGAGGAGTTCGGCCACGGCAGCCCCGAGGGCATCGCCGCTCCGGAGACGGCCAACAACGCGGTGACGGCTTCCGCCTTCGCCCCGATGATTGCCCTGGGCATCCCGGGTTCCGGTGGGGCGGCCATCATGCTCGGTGCCCTGATGCTGCACGGCCTCAGGCCCGGGCCCATGCTGTTCAACGACCATCCGGATGTGGTGTACGGCCTCTTCGTCGGGATGTTCATCGCGAACTTCGCCATGCTCATTCTCGGCATAGGGACCCTGCAGGCCTGCTGCCGCATCGTCAACATCCCCCAGCCCTACCTGCTGGCTGCCATCATGGCGCTGGTGACTATAGGTACCTACTCTATCAACAACAGCGTCTTCGACGTACTGGTCGCGATGGTGTTCGGCGTGGTCGGCTACTTCATGACGATGTACAAGTTCTCGCCCCCCGCTACGGTGCTGGGGCTGGTGCTAGGCTTCCTCGTGGAGACCAACTTGAGGCGCTCCCTGATGATCAGCGACATCGGCTGGGGGATATTTTTCACGCGGCCGATCTCCCTGGTTATGCTGATAGTTTGTGTCATCAGCCTGGTGTTCCCGTTCTACAGGGATTTCCGTGACCGGGGCAAAAAGAAGAGCCAGCTCAAAGCGGGCGTCGTTCCTGCCGGCGAATTGCTATAGGGTAGCGAGGGATTTTGCCAGGACGCGGAGCAGAGAGGCGGCGCTGCCTCTTTGTCCCCGCGCCAAGCCGCCCCGGAGCGGTATGTGAGACAGCTCTACCGCCGCGCGTAGTGTTCGATGATGAAGCCGGCTATGGTGTGGCGGGAAGGGAAGGCTGGAAGGTCATCTCTCGGGAACCAGGCAGCATCCTCGAGTTCCTGGTGATCGACGACGACCTCGCCGCCAGCGTATCTGGCCAGGAAGCCCACCATTAGCTGGCTAGGGAAGGGCCAGTTCTGGCTGCCGATGTACTGAATGTCGTCCACGTCGACGCCGGTTTCCTCCTTGACCTCGCGCCGCACCGCCGACTCTAACGACTCGCCGTTGTCCACGAAGCCCGCGATCAGGGCGTAGCGGCCTGGAACCCAGCCGGCCTTGCGTGCCAGCAGCACGCGATCGCCATCGTGGACCAGCACGATCACGGCCGGGTGCAGATGCGGATAGTGCTCGTAGCCGCAGCTGGAGCACCGTTTGCCCCACTCGTTGTCCATGCGCACCATCCCCGCTCCGCACCTCGGACAGCGGGGGCTGATGGATTCCCACCAGAGGGCCTGCATTGCCATCCCGCCCAGGGTGAGGAGATCGTCCGGCAGCGGTGTCCCCTGAGTTGGCGACACTGGTGCCCGGCGAAGGCCGCTCGGTAGGGCCGCGTCGCGAGGTAATGCGGCGGCCCAGCAGGGAGTCCCATTCCAGGTTCCCAGCCACAGTGGCGGGGAGACTCTGCCATCCAGTTCTGATGGTATTTCGCGGAGTGGGAGTGCCCGTTCGCCCCCTTCGCGCACGACGAGGCCCTGATCCTGAACTATCAGCCAGTACCCGGACTGGGCTGGGACATTCGTACCGTGCTTGGCTGGCTCGAAGCTCCCGTGCAGGCAGTCTATGTTGAAGGGCAATGTTGTCGTCTTTGGTGTCATGTCCACTCCTGTGTCTCGGGGCCTGGTTGCTCTTCTCGGCTGAAACCGCACGAATGCCCCGCTGAAGACAATCCGGTATTATACATAGCCCGGCGGAGTGAAACGCATATAATAGGCACAGTGGTTCATCGCGGCGTCACGCGCTGCGGGGTGATTGCGCGCCCAATGGCGTTTGAAGGAGGACAGATTTGGCTAGCGAGCTACCCGCAATTGGAAAGATCTCCCCAGAGATCTTCGACGAGATAATCCTGCCTCACCTTGGGGCTGTGTCCCCTCACGTGCTGGTGGGTCCTCAGCACGGGGTGGATGTCGGCGTAGTCGATCTGGGCGGGGACCAGGTGATGGCGATCACGACTGATCCCTTCTTTATCGTGCCGCAGTACGGCTGGGAGCGAGCGGCCTGGTTCGCGGTCAACATCCTGGCTTCGGATGCTGCCACCTCGGGCCTTCGACCGACCTACATGACGGTCGATCTAAATCTTCCCCTGTCCATAACCCGCGAGGCGCTGGAGATTATGTGGACGACGGTGCACCGCGAGTGCGAGAAGATCGGCATGGCGATCGTGACCGGGCACACGGCTCGATACGAGGGGACCGACTACCCGATGGTGGGTGGCGCGACGGTGATCAGCCTTGGGCCGAAGTCCAGGTACGTTACCCCGAATATGGCCCGGCCGGGCGATCTGGTGATCGTTACCAAGGGGCCGGCCATCGAGGCTACCGGGCTGTTCGCGGTCACCTTCCCGCAGCAAATTGCCGAGCGATACGGCGCCGATTTCGCCCGAAGGGCGGAGGAGGTGTTCTGGAAGATGAGCGTGGTGGACGACGCTATGGCAGCGGCCTCTGTCGGAGTTCGGGACAATGGGGTAAGCGCCATGCATGATGCTACCGAGTGCGGGGTGTGGGGCGGGCTCTTCGAGATCGCGCAGGCCTCCGGTGTGGGCATGCAGATCGACAGGGAGAAGATCATAGTGCTGGACGAGGTGGTAAAGATCTGCGAGATGTTCCAGATCGATCCTTACTCCTCCATCAGTGAAGGAACGTTGCTTCTCACCTGCCGGCCCCACAAGGCTGAGGAGGTGGTCCGAGTTCTGGGGGACAGGGGCATTGCCTCGAGCATCGTCGGAGAGGTCACGCCCCAGGAACAGGGGATAAGGGTCTTCGAGGGCGGTCACGCGCGTCCGCTGGAGCACCCAAGGGTGGATCCCTTCTGGCAGGCCTTCGGGAAGGCGCTGGCGGGCGGGCCCCCGAAGTAAAGGAGCGCTCGGACGCGAAGCGACCTCTGGCAGTGGCGGGACGCGGGCCTGTAGCCGCGGGCTTCAGGCCCGCGCGGTCGACGTGGCTATGCGCATCCTAGAGCCCTGATCGTGGTGGGTAGCGTAGCGAAGACTCGCATGGCTTGCCATAGTTGTATTGCTAGCCTAGCCGAGGCATCATCTGGCCGCGATGGGCGTTCAAGGCTCGTAGTGCAGGGGAATTCCCTCGTAGGTTGGATGGAATCAAAGGCCGAAGGCCTGACCTGGGGCAGCCCAGGGCCTAACGCCCTGGGTAGAAGGCACCAACCAACGAGAGCCCTGAAAGGGCGGTACAGCACCGATGTCTCAATCGCTTGCCAAGATCTACCTGCACCTGGTATTCAGCACCAAGAACCGCCAGCCCATCCTGCACGATGAGGTCAGGAACTCGTTGCACAGGTATCTCCCTAGCGTGCTAGGCAATCTCGGCTGCCACGTCGTGTCGATCAACTCAGTCGAAGACCACGTTTACATTCTGTTTGAACTGGCAAGGACAGTAGCAGTCAGCAAGGTGGTGGAAGACGCGAAGAAGTCGTCTTCGAAATGGCTGAAGACCCAATCGGGGGTGCCCGAGGACTTCGCCTGGCAAAGCGGCTACGGCGTCTTCTCCGTGAGCGCCTCCAACGTGCCTGCGGTGCAGGATTACGTGAGAAGCCAAGGGGAACATCACCGAAGGCATTCTTTCCAGGATGAACTGAGGGCGCGCATGGTGAAACATGGGATCGAATATGAGGAGCGTTACGTCTGGGAGTAGGGCGCCCTTTCAGGGCTTCCTCCAACTTCGCTCTGTTTATCCAGGGCGCTGCCCTGGCCTGATCTAGATCAGGCCTTCGGCCTCCCCGTAGTAGGTCGGCGATTTCTCGCGCTTAGTGGGTCGCCCTCGGCGCGTAGCAGTAGCCGTGTCACGGCGCAACGGCGCGCCGCCGGCGCCAATGGCCCTAGGGGTGCGGCTACAGCACAGGGAGCAGCTATGCCCTGATGGCCGACAGTGCCTGTTTCATCCGCCCCAGCGCCTCTTCCAGGGTCGACCTCGGGCAGCCGAAGTTCAGCCGCACGAAGCCCTCGCTCCCCACTCCGAAGTGCGCGCCGTCCTGTGGTGCTACCCGCGCATTCCTCAGGAAGAACTCGTACGGGGAGCCCTCGATCCCAGTCTGGCGGCAGTCGAGCCAGGCGAGGTAGGTGCCCTCTACGTCGGGCATGGAGACCCCGGGAAGTTCAGTTCGGACGTACTGGGTGAGGAATTCCTTGTTGCCCTGGAGGTAGCTGATCATTCGGTCCAACCAGGAGTCGCCGTACTGATAGGCGGCCAACCCTGCCAGGAAGTCCAGAACACCTGGCCTACCCGGCACGAGGCCCGCGGCGGTCTTCTGGAGTAGCTCCCGCAGTTCGGGATTGCTCGCCACGGCTATGGCGAAGTGAAAGCCCGCGATGTTGTAAGTCTTGCTCGGCGAGATCAGGGTGACGGTGCGCGCTGCGACCTCTGGCGCAAGGGAGGCGATCGGCACGTGGCTGTACCCTTCGAACACGAAGTCCTGGTGAATTTCGTCGGAGCAGATGGTCAGATCGTGCCGGAGGCAGATATCGGCCAGTCGCTCGAGTTCCGTCCGGGTGTAGATCCTGCCCACGGGGTTGTGCGGGTTGCACAGCAGGAACACCCGAGTGCTGGGCGTGATAGCGGCCTCGAAGGCATCGAAGTCGATCTCGTAGCGGTCACCGTCGCGGACCAACGGCGCTTCCTGCACGATCCGCTCGTTGTTCTTGCCGACAAGGAAGAAGGGCGGATAGGCCGGCGGCTGGATCAGCACCCCGTCTCCTGGCTTGCCTATAGCCCTGGTGACCAGATTGAAGCCCACAACAACGCCCGGCATGTAAAGTAGGTCGTCCGGAGCAACTGCCCATCTGTAGCGCCGTTGCATGCGATCCTGAACTACCGCACGCAGATCCCCCGGCTCCTGCCCGTACCCGAAAACCCCGTGCTCGACCCGTTCCCGAAGAACTCTCAGGACCGGCTCTGGGGCCAGGAAGTCCATATCGGCGACCCAAAGGGGTATGACGTCGTTCTCGTACCTGCTCCACTTGACGCTATCGGTACCTCTTCGCTCGATCACCTGGGCGAAGTCGTAGGCATCATCGATCTGATTCGTTGCCATCGCGCAGTTTCCTCTTCATCCTTGCGGTTTTCCGCGAATATCCACTCGCCTCACCGATACGAAGAAATTGCATGTTACTACAGATGCCGTTGCCGGGGAAGAGCGACGAGACGGGCGACGGGCCGGCTCTAGGTTGCGCGCCATTGGATTGGGATGCTCTTGTACGATATGATAGCCGACGCTGGCGTCTCCACGCGCCGCTGGTCGTGGGCACGACGCCGAGGCACTAGTCTCCACCTCGCATCCGGAATCGAGGAATGAATTGATAGCGACGGCATCATGATCGACCAGACACAAGCATACGACATCCTGGTGGTGGGCGGCGGCAACGCCGGGCTGTGCGCTGCGATTACGGGCCAGAGGGCGGGGCGGCGGGTGCTACTGCTGGAGAGCGCGCCGGAGGTGTTTCGGGGCGGGAATAGCCGTCATACTCGGGACATCCGCTACGGGCACGCGGGGCCGAGCCGCTTCGTGACCGGGCCGTACTCCGAGGACGAGTTCTGGGACGACCTGTTGCGGGTGACCGGCGGCGAGACTAATGAGGAGTTGGCCCGACTGACGATCCGTCAATCAGCCGACATCGAGGAGTGGGGTCTGGCTAACGGCGTGATCTGGCAGCTTCCGCTTCGGGGGACCCTCCACCTGGCACGTACCAACATCTTCATGCTCGGCGGCGGCAAGGCAATGATCAACGCCTATTATGCCACCGCCCAGAAGTTGGGCGTCGAGGTGCGTTACGAGACGGCGGTGCGCGAGCTGGTGATCAGGCAGGGTGAGTTCAAGTCGGCAGTGATCGAGCACGACGGCCGACAACAGGAAGTGCAGGCCAGGTCAGTAGTGGTGGCCTCGGGCGGGTTTGAGGCCAATTTGTCGTGGCTGAAGGAGTACTGGGGCGCCGCGGCTGACAACTTCATCGTTCGTGGTACCCCCTACAATCAGGGGCGGCTGCTGGCTGAGCTGCTAAGCCATGGCGCCAAACCGGTCGGAAATGAGCGGGAGTTTCACGCCGTAGCGGTCGATGCCCGTGCGCCCAAATTCGACGGTGGCATCATCACCCGTTTGGACAGCGTCCCGTTTGGGATCGCGGTCAACCGTGACGGCAAACGGTTCTACGACGAAGGCGAGGACTACTGGCCGAAGCGATACGCGATTTGGGGCGGCCTGATTGCCCGGCAGC